>CALLST010000277.1:0-8703 GCA_938011875.1 uncultured Collinsella sp.
AATCCGCGGTCTTTCATGCAGCAGGGGCTCTCAATGTTTTTATGTCCTGCTCATATCGTCTGTTGGGAAGGCGCGGCAATGGCTAAGGGCTTCTCGTATCGCTTCTACCATTCGACAGACTGGGATCACGCCCGCGAGCAGGCTCTACAGCGTGACGCCTACCTGTGCCAGCACTGCCTAGCACAGGGCATCGCAACACCGGCGGTCATGGTGCATCACATCGTCGAGCTGACTCCGTCGAACATCAACGATCCGAACATCAGCACCGACCCGAAGAACCATGTCAGCCTTTGCGACCTGTGCCACAAGAAGGTGCACGGATGGGTAAGGCAGGGCAGCACAAGGCAAGGGCTGGTCTTTGACGAGGACGGCAACTTGATTTCACTGGACAGCGAACACACAGACTGAGCACAATCAACTGCTCACAAAACAAGGACAACAAAACAGCAGGTCAGAGCGCCAAGCAATCCCCCCATTCGAAAACCTAGGCTAGTGGCCTAGGGCACCAACGCCGGGAGATAGATTTATGCGCGCAGAAGTTCCCAGAACGGGGGTGGTCTTGTGGCAAAGAGAAAAGTGTGCGAAAGTACCGAGATTTCGCCGAAAGTTGCGAAAAGTCCCCCGAAGCGGAGCGGGCAGACGATACAGGCGCGCTACCAAAGTGAGCTCAAGAAGCTCCAACGTCTCACAAAGGACGTGATTCCAGACGATAGGCGCAACGCCATCATGCCGCTGATGTCGAACATCGCGTTTCTGAAGGTCAAGCTCGACCAGGCTCGCAACGAGCTGATGGGGGAGAGCATCTTCACCGAGTACGACAACGGCGGCGGCCAATCAGGAGTTCGCGAGCATCCAGGCTTCTCCGCCTACAACAAGCTGTTCACAACGTTCTCGCGCGGCATCAAGCAGATCACCGACATGATGCCAACCGGCAGCACCGCCGCAGACGCGCTCGCGGAATATCTGAACGAGACGAGGTTCGGTGGCTAGGAAGAAGGCCGCTGGATCGTGTGAGAAGGCCATCCGAGAGTATTTCGGCGGCGTTCTCGACGGAACCATTACCTCCTGCGAGAAGATTCAGCAGGTGGCTGCGCATGTCCTGCGCGATATGGACAACTCAGACCCTCTGTACCCTTACCATTTCCGCGAGGAATACGCGGCGAAGCACGTCAACTTCATCGAGCGCTTCTGCCGGCTGCCGTCCGGCAAGCTCGGTCATGCTTTCAAGCTGGAGCTGTTCCAGCGGGCAATCCTGTCGGTCATCTTCGGTTTCGTCGATGTCGAGGGTAAGCGACAGTACCGCGAAGTGCTCTGGATCATGGGTCGAAAGAACGGCAAGACCGCGCTGGCATCTGCCGTCGAGCTGGACTTGCTCATCAATGACGATGAGGGCGCGCCGGAAGTCTACAACGTCGCGACTGCACACGACCAGGCGGCCAAGGGCTTCAACAATGCCTGGCGCATGGTGATGACATCACCGGCTCTTGGCAGGCACGTGCGAAAGCGCGTGAGCGATCTCTACTGCGACCTCAACATGGGGTCAATCAAGGCGCTGAGCGCCAACACCAACCACCTAGACGGTCTCGATATCTCCGGTGCCATCGTGGACGAGCTTGCGGCAATGAAGAACCGCGACCTCTACGACCTCACGATTCAGGGCACATCAGCGCGCCGGCAACCGCTGGTGCTGGAGATCACCACGAACGGCTTCGTTCGCAACGGCATCTTCGATGCACAGTACGAATACGCCGCGAAGTGGCTGGACGGTCAGGCAACAGGCGAGAAGGCCGAGCGCTTCATCGCGTTCATCTACGAGCTCGACGAGCGAGAGGAATGGCAGGACGAATCCGCTTGGATTAAGGCCAACCCCGGTCTCGGGACGATCAAGAGCCTAAACAGCCTCCGCCAGAACGTGAGCAAGGCCAAGGACGATCCGACATTCCTGCCGACGCTCTTGGTCAAAGACTTCAACCTTATCGAGAACCAGAGCCAAGCATGGCTCACGTGGGCTGAGATTCACAACGACGAGACGTTCGACCCGGCAGACGGGTCGTTCTCCTACGCGGTGCTCGGTGTCGACGCATCGGACACGACCGACCTCACGGCGGCGTGCCTGCTGATGAAACGCGCAGGCGATCCGAACCTGTACGCGATGCACATGGCTTGGATTCCGCTCCGTGGCCTGGAGCAGGCGGAGGCAGAAGGGCGGCGCGGCGGTCGTGACGGCGTGCCGTACGACGCGTGGATTGCGCGCGGCCTGCTGCGAACCTCCGCGACGCCGATTATCGATAAGCGCGAGGTGCTCGATTGGGTCGACGAGATACGCGAGAGGTGCGGTATCTACGCCGTCGCATGCGGCTACGACCCGTGGCACATGCGAGACGTCCCCACGGTGGAAGCCTACGAGGGCTATTTCGGCGCGGACAACTTCAAGAAGGTCATCCAGGGCGCGCAGACGCTTTCGATGCCCATGAAGGAGCTGCGAGCGCTCTACAAGGAGAACCGCATCGTCGACAACTCAAACCCGATCGCCGAATGGTGCCGCTCGAACGTGGCGGTTAGAAGCGACGCGAACGGCAACATCGCGCCGGACAAGAAGAACCAAGACCCGCGCAACCGAATCGATGCGTGGGCAGCGGAGTGCGATGCATTCGTCGTGCTCAAGGACATGATGGACGATTTCAAAAGCATGATTGGGGGTTAGCCGTGGCGAAACTAACGTCGGTGTTCCGCTCCATGTTCGATGCCGTCTTCCACAAGCCGATCATGAAGGCGGTCGACGGGTATTTCCAGACATTCACGGCGTACGCGCCGCGTTTCAGCACGTGGAGCGGCGGCATCTACGAAGCCGAGCTGACGAGAAGCATCATCGAGCGCAACGCAGACCATGCGAGCAAGCTGAAGCCGGAGGTCACCGGCACCGCTCAGGGTGCCGCAACGCGGTCGCTGGAATGGAAACCCAACCCGTGGATGACGACGCCGCAGTTCCTGCACCGCGTCTCGACGATGCTCGATGTGTGCGACACGTGCCTCATCGTGCCGATCACCGATGCTGACATGGTTACCATCGTCGGCTACTACCCGGTTCTGCCGGGACAGTGCGAGGCATACGATGTCGGCGGCCAACTCTGGCTCAAGCTGTCGTTCAGCGGTGGCGAGCAGACGCTTATCGAGTGGTCGCGCGTCGGCGTGCTGACAAGGCATCAGTTCAAGAGCGATCTTTTCGGCGATGGCACTGATGTGCTCCGCCCCACGCTGGAGCTGATGCACGCGCAGACTGAGGCGGAGAAGACCGCAATCGAGCAGGGCGCTGCCATTCGATTCATCGGAAAGATGAGCCAGAACCGCAACCCAGAAGACCTTGAAAAGGCTCGCAAGGAGTTCAACAAGCAGCTCGGTACCGCAAACGCGGGCGGCATCGCCGTGTACGACAACAAGTACAACGACGTGAAGCAGATCACGCCGCAGAACTACACAGTTGACGCTGCGCAGATGGAGCGAATCGAGAAAGCCGCATACCGTTTCTTCGGCAGCAACGAAGATATCGTCATGAACAAGGCCGACGAGGACACATATAACGCCTTCTACGAGGGGCGAACCGAGGTCTTCGCCGTGCAGCTGGGCTACGTGCTCACCTGCATGACATTCACGCCGAACGAGATCGCGCACGGAAACTCAATCATGTTCAGCGCGAACCGACTTGAGTTCGCGAGCAACCAGACGAAGCTCAACGTAAGCACATCGCTATACGACCGTGGAGTCATGACGGGCAATCAGGTCGCGGACGTGTTCCAGCTACCGCACTACGAGGGCGGCGACCGCCATGTCATTCGCGGTGAGTACATCGACCTTGACCTGATCAGCGAGCACACATCGGAACAGGCGGCGAAGGCCGCCGAGACGAACGCGAATATCGCAAAAATCGACGGAAAGGACGGCGATGCCGATGCCGGCGAAACCGAATGAGCGCCAGTATCGTTCAATGGCGATGGTGCTGCGTAGCGTGGATGGAGGCCAAGGCCGTGAGAAGCGCATCGATTCCGACTGCTATGTAGAGGGATACGCTTCGACCTTCAACGATCCGTATGTCTTGTGGGAAGACCCATTTGACGGCACCGAGTATCGAGAGGTCATCAGCCCCGATGCCTTCGCAGATACCGACATGAGCGACATCATCATGCAATTCGACCACTGCGGCGATGTCTTGGCGCGCCTGTCAAACGGCACTCTGGTTGTCGAACCAGATGAGCATGGACTGTTTATCGCGGCTGACCTCTCAAAGTCAGTTGCCGCCCGCAGCAGATTTGAGGAAATCGACAACGGGCTCGTGACCCGTATGTCGTGGGCGTTCACTATCGGCGCGTCCGAATACGACAGGGATACGCACACCACGACCATCACGAGGGTCAAGAAGATTTATGACGTGTCGGCGGTGAGCCTACCGGCTGACCCCAACACCGAAATAAGTGCAAGAAACCTTCTCAACGGAGTGATTGAGAAGTCGCGCGGGGAGCACGCGCGCCGAAGGAACGCGCTCATCCGTGCGCGTGCAGTAATGGCAATCGCCACCAACTAGAAAGGGAACAAACATGAACCTTGAAGATCTGCTGAAAGAACTTCAGGCGCTCGTCGACAAGTACGGCGATGACACCGACCCGTCCGATGAGGACGCCGCTCGCATGGCAGAGCTCACCAACGAGATCAACCAGATCCGTGCGCAGCTCGACCAGACCGCGCAGACCCGCGCCGCCGCAGTGGCAGCAGCCCGCGCCGCCATCGACAACGGCACCGCCCAGCGCATCGATTCCGTCCCGCTGGCTCGCTCCGCAAACAACTTCGGCACCGGCGCGGTCTACGACACGACCGACTACGCCGCCGCCGAGCAGCGCGCGTGGGTGAAGGGCGTCGCCGAGCGCGCCGGCGTCCAGCTGGTAGAGGGCTACGCACTGACCGACGCGGAGCGCGCCGCGCAGAACCACGCTATGCAGCAGCGTGCCGAATTCAACCACACGACAGGCAACACCGGTTCCGTCATCCCCGTCGAGCTGCAAAACGAGATCATCTCGCTCATCGACAACACTGCCGTTCTGTGGGGCGACATGCCGAAGTATAACTTCCCCCATCAGTTCGAGATCATCCGCCACACGGGCATCGCTGCGGGCGACGCCGCCCAGACCGCAGAGGGCGTGGCACCAACCAATGACGAGCAGAACACGTTCGACACGCTCAAGTTCGAGGGCGTCGAGATCAAGAAGAACCTGAAGATGAGCCGCCGCATGGCCGTTCAATCCGTCGAATCCTTCAAGTCTTACCTCGTAAGCGAGATTGCCGCACGACTGTCCGTTGGGTGCAACGCCCATGCCCATGCGCGCCTGGCCAACGAGTCCTACGGCATGGAGAAGACGAACAAGATCGAGACAGCCACAGTCGGAGCGTTCGCGAAGGCCGACCTCGCCGGCCTGCTCTCCAAGCTCTACACCTACGGCCTCGCCACGCCCAATGGTGCCATCATCTACGCGAACAACAACGTCATCTGGAACTACATCGCCATGCTCGAGGACAGCAACGGGCGCTCCTATTTCGTCGATGAAAAGAATGACGACCCGTCCGTCGAAGGCCGCATCTTCGGCAAGCTGGTCAAACGCGACGATTCCATCGCCGACGGTAAGATCATCGCCGGCTACCCCGACCTGTTCAAGGGCAATGTGTTCGACGGCCCCGACGTGATGCCCTATATCGCGTCCGACGGAACTCAGAACCGCTGCTTTGACGGTTACGAGTTGATTGATTGCGGCCTTGCCGTGCCCAAGTCGTTCGCCCAGCTGACTGTCAAGACTGCATAAGGAGGTCTCGTGTCATGGCAGACAAGAAGAAGCAGAAGCAATGCATTCTCGATGCCTGCCGCGCCGCCCTGCGCATTCCCGCTTTCTGCAACGACTTCGACGAAGAGATTGCAGACGTCATCGAAGCCGCCCGCGCCGAACTGGTAGCGGGCGGCGTCCTTCCCGAGAAGGCCAACGACGACTCCGATGGCCGCATTCGCCTTGCTATCAAGGTATACGTCAAGGCCAATTTCGGCATGGACAACCCGGATGCCGACGGCTTTATGAAGTCGTTCGAATGCATGCTCACGTCGATGAGCGGGGACTCGCTCTACAGGGCGGAGCCAAGCGATGAGTAGGTGGTCTGGTGTCTGCACGCTCATCGCGACCGAGACAGAGCGCGATGAGAAAGGCGTCCCGCACAGGAAGGAGCGCCGCAGGCGCGTGCCTTGCAACGTCTTCTCGATGAGCGCGGCAACCTATTACGTCGCGGCTCAGGCGGGCGTGAAACCGCAGGCGGTAATTGAGATACGCTCCTGTGCATATTCCGGAGAAACCCTCGTCGAGTTCGGCGGCATGACGTACTCGGTCGACAGCCGGCTCATAAGCGGCGCGGACAACATCCGGCTCACGCTTCTCGAGAGGACTGGTGACCGATGAGCGGCGTCAATATCGACAATCTTGCCGAGATTATCGTCAACGACATGCAGGACGTGATCGACGATGACGTTGAGGCTCTGGAGGGAAACGCCCGCGCCGCCGGACGGAAGGCGGTCAGGATGCTGCGCGAGCGAAGCCGTAAGCGCGTCCACCACGGGGGCAGTTACGCGAAGGCTTGGACGTCTGACGTTGAGACCGACGAGACAGGCACGAGCTGCACCGTGCACAACCGGCAGTACCAGCTGACGCACCTGCTGGAGAAGGGTCACGCCATCGCAAACCAGAGCGGCAGGTATCCCGGGCACGTCGTGGGCGACCATGTGATCGAGGGCGTCTACAACGAGGTCGCTGCGGAGTTCGCGAAGGGCGGCGAATGATGAAGACACTTGATGAGCTTGTCGTCCTTCTCAAATCGTTCGGGCTGCCGTTCAGCAACGGCTCGTTCCTGGCTGACGAGCGGCCTGTGCCGCCGTACATCGAGATTGAAGCCGGTTACTCAGAAGCCGTCTTTGCGGACAACGTGACGCATATCAGGTGGATGCCGTACGACTGCGCGCTTTACTGCGCCGAGCGAGACTACGAGCTTGAGCAGCGCATCGAATCTGCATTGGATGCCGCCGAATTCGCCTACACGAAAACCGTGACGGCGATCGACGGAGAGGGCGTCATTGAGACCGCCTACGAGATTAACGTGATTGAATATTAAGAAAGGGGCATCTTATGCCACGAAACGGATATTTCGGCGTAAAGAACGCACATATCGCCGTGCTCGAGAGCGAGGACAACTTTACCTACGCGAAGCCGGTGCGAGTCCCCGGTACCGTTGAGATCAAGATGGAACCTTCCGTCGAGATTGCGACGAGCTATGCCGATAACGAGCCCTGGATTGACAAAACTCAGGACAACGGCGGCTCGGGCACCATTTCCTTCTACGACACGGAGGGAACTGTTGAGATGCGCAAGCTGTTCGCCAGTCTCGTCGGCTTCGACATCGACGCAAAAGGTCGAGTTCTTTGCACCTCCGGCAAGGCTCCGAAGAAGTTCGCCTTCATGTGCGAGCAGCCGGGGCATGCCGTAGGCAAGCGCCGTTGCTTCCTCTGCTGCCAGATCAAGGCACCGAGCATGGACGCCAAGACCCTTGAAGACAAGCCGGACATCACGCAGCTCGATTATGACATCACGTGGCGTCCCGTCACGCTTCCCAGCGGCTGGCGCGGCAGCTCGTATGACAGCTTCAGCGACCTTGACGGTTACGATAAGTTCTTCGATGAAGTCGACACTCAGCTCACGCCTGCACCGAGCGAGGCATAGCATGATAAGCGAGATCTCCATCGGTGACATTTCCGTTCCCGTAGCGTGCAACGCTTTCACGCCAATCGTCTTCTCTCGGGAGTTCTCGGTCGATCGCGCCGACGGCTCAAAGCGACCGAAGGATATCAACGAAGACGTCTCCATGATCCTTGAAGTCACGTCAGCATCGAGAGTCGCACCAATCGTACCGTTGCTCGAGGTCTTCTACGCTTGCGCGAAGACCGCCAACCCAAAAACCAAGCCCTTCAATGAGTGGATTGGCGATTTCCCGCCAGACGCCTACGACCTGGAGCGCTCTGGCGGTTGGTCTGCCGACGTGATGGATATCGTGAGGGAAAACTTTTTTCCGCACGCAAAGAAAGACGTGGCAGCCGAGACCGCCGAAGCGACCGATGCCGCCGCTGCCGACGGAGCTGCAAAGTAGCTGCGACGCGCTCTACATCTACGAGTGCCAGCAGGCCGGGCTGTCTATAGGCGATCTAGAAAAGCTCAGCTATAGACAGGTGCAGACGCTTCTCGACATCTATTCGTTCGTGCACGACGCGATTGCGTATGCCGAGGATGACGAGGAAGCAAGGAAAGGCGAGCAAGAGTTCTGGTCGTGAGGACAAAGCGACAGCGCACCGCAGACGGCGCGCTGTTCTGTGCACTCATGGCTTCTTGACAGTTGAATAGAGGTGACCATGGCAGTTACTTATAAAGGTCTGACGATCAAGTTCGGCGGCGACACAACCGAGCTGCAAGGCGCGCTCAAGAAGGTGCAGAGCACAGCCAAGGATACGCAGGGCGCGCTGAAGGACATCAACCGCGCGCTGAAACTCGACCCCGGCAACACGGAGCTCCTGACCGAGAAGGCCAAGCTGCTGAACCGTGCGTACGATGAGACCAAGACCAAGCTCGATGCATATAA
>CALLST010000278.1:0-2184 GCA_938011875.1 uncultured Collinsella sp.
GGCAGGCGCAGACGGTTGCAATTCGCGCAAAAATGATTGGACATGGCGCTGATAAAGCCGACCGTGCCCGCCGCTCCTGGAAAACGCCAGTATCGCGCGGGGCCCGCGCCGGCAGGGGCGTCGTTGATGTCGAGCGGCTCAAGCTCGCCCAGTCCCGTCGCAGCGACCCCGGCATTGATGCGCGCCCGCAGCTCGTCGCTCGGCACGGTATCGCTCGCGTCCCACAGCTCGGGATTGAGCGCGGGCGCATGCGGGTCCACAGCGCAATGCGAGCTCGTGTGTTCGTCGCCAATGGGCATGTATTCGATAAAGCGCAGATGAATGGGGCGATCGACGGTCAAGCGCGCGAGGGCTGCCACATCCTGGTTGAGCCGGCGCACAACAACGCAGTTGACCTTAACGGGCTCAAAGCCCCAAGCCAGCGCCGCGTCGATGCCAGCCATGGTCTGCTCGAGTCGACCTAGACGCGTGATCTTTCCAAAGAGCGTAGGGTCGAGCGTGTCGAGCGAAATGTTGACGCGGTCAAGCCCGGCATCTTTGAGCTGCGGCGCCAGCTTGGGCAGCAGGGCACCATTGGTGGTAAGTGAGATGTCCTCGATCTGCGGAATCGCGCGGATGTCGCGGATGAGCGGGATGATGCGGCGGCTGACCAGCGGCTCGCCACCCGTCAGGCGCACGCGACGAATGCCCTCCCCCGCCACCAGGCGCACAAAGCGGGCGATTTCCTCGGCGCTGAGCAGCTCGTCGTGCGCGCGGGGCGCCACGCCATCGGCCGGCATGCAGTAAATGCAGCGGAAATTGCACTTGTCGGTAACGGCAATGCGCAGGTAGTTGATATCGCGGCCAAAGCCGTCATGTTGCACGTGCCCGTCCACGCAGCCCTCCCCTCACGCGGCGTTTTATTCTTCGGAAAACATAATACCCTACGGGAGAATCATGCCGACACCCGTACGACAGGACAGGCCGCTTCGAGCAAAACGGACTTTCCAAGCCCATCCTCAGCACAGGCCATCACAACATTCGATGCTTTTCTCGTTTTTAGCGAAAAACGTCGAATGTTGTGATGGTTTGCCTGCCCACAGCACCCCGTAGAAGGACCGGGACGCCCCTAAAGGCCGCCGCCCCAGTGTCGAATCACGAATTCTCGCAGGTCGTTCTGCCGCTTTTGGAACGCTTCGCTCCGGTCGCACGTGAGACCCATAGCGAGCGCGATGGCGTTCATCGCCCGGTGAAATTGCAGCTGATGGGCAAACTGAGTCCCGGTGAGGACGATCATCCTAAAGCCCAGCGCGCTCAGCACGGTCATACGCTCCGCATCCGACGCGCTGCGCTGTTTATCAAGATGGTCCGAACCGTTGTATTCAATCCCCGTACCGCTTGCAGGCGCATATACGTCGATCTCGAAATACCCGGCCTTAGCGAGATATTTGAACTCGTTGGGAACATCGACCCGATGGTTGAGCTCGATCTTGGCGTATCCCAGCCCTCCCTGGGAACGTTTTGCTACGACCATGATTGCGGTGGCCGTCTCCATGGGCGAACGCGCGCCATCGCGCACGCGCTTGAGCACGGAGACCGCGCGTACAGCCCCCTGACGAGATCGGTTCTCATTGCAATAAGCAATCAAGTCGGCAACGGTATATCTCTGCCCCATCTCGATATAATCGTCTGTCGACAAATGATTCAAATGGTATCGGGCACAGATTTCGTAGCCATATTCCAGCTGCTCGGGCTCACTCATCCACGAACCCGCTTGGACAAAGCACATGGCCTCATCAACCACCAGAAGACCCTCTGCCACCTCGATAAGATGGCCTGGAGGTACCGGCGCTCCAAACACGTGGCACCTAAATCCAGCCGGCGTCGAGCGCTCAAAATCGAAGTTGACGAGCGTGTCGATATGATCGAGCTCTTCTCGTGGAATACCGAGCGAAACCAGATAGTCGATAACGATCCCAACAGCCGTTGAAGCCCTCAGCCCCTTGGCATCGAGCCCCAATTTGGGCAGGTCCGCAGTCGGCTCCGCCTCGTTAGCAAGCGAGTCCTCATCGTATAGGCTGCTTGCTCGCGAGAGCGGCTCGGACGGGCGCGCCACGTTGTGGTACAGCCAGGCAGTCTTATGGGACAGGACGATCGGCAGGTCCATGAGCTCTCCGATGGAGTCGGATAACCAACCTTATTCCC
>CALLST010000279.1:0-5044 GCA_938011875.1 uncultured Collinsella sp.
GCCAGCAGCGAGAACTTGGCATGGCCCATGTAAGAGAGCAAACGGCGCACAGTGCGCTTGAGGTCGGCCGGGCGCGCTTGGGCTGCGGTCTTAGGCATGGCGCTCGCCCCCTTCCAAGGGTAATCTGCTGGGGACGGAGGAAAACGGATCATTCGCGCAGCCATCGTCGCTGGCGTCCGCGTTCCCCGCAAACTCCATCTGCGAGGCGTAAATCTCCTGGTAGATGTTGTCGCCCGCTAGCAGTTCCTCGTGCGTGCCCACGCCGTGGACACGACCGTCGTCCAGCACCACAATGCGATCGGCATCCATAACGCTCGCGATGCGCTGGGCGATGATGAGCACGGTCGTATCGGGGATCCGAGCGATGTGCTCGCGAATCTTAGCGTCGGTCGCCATATCGACCGCGCTGGTGGAGTCATCAAAAATGAGCACGCGCGGATGCTTGAGCAGCGTGCGCGCGATGCACAGGCGTTGCTTCTGGCCACCCGAAACACCGGCGCCGCCTTGGCCCAACTCGCCGTCCAGCCCGCCGATGCGATCAAGGAACTCGTCCACGCACGCTGCGCGGCAAGCCGCGAGGAGCTCATCGTCCGACGCCTGCGGATTGCCCCACTGCAGGTTCTCGCGCACGGTGCCCGCGAACAACACGTTCTTTTGCAGCACAATGCCCACGGCGTCCCGCAAGGCGACCAGGTCGTAGTCGCGCACGTCGTGTCCGCCCACAAGTACGACGCCCTCGGTGGCGTCGTACAGACGCGCAATCAGCTGCACAAGCGAGCTCTTACCCGAGCCCGTGCCGCCGAGGATGCCCACCGTCGAGCCGCTCTCGACGCGAAGGTCGATATGCTCGAGCACATCCTCGGCTGCATCCGCGCGGTATTTAAAGGAAACGTCGCGAAACTCGACACTGCCGTCCGCTGGCGCCGCAGTCGCGAGGTCTCCCGCAGGGTTGGCGATAAAGGGCTCCTCATCGAGCACCCCTGCGATACGGCCCACACTCGTGAGAGCGCGCGTGAGCAGCAAAAACACGTTGGAAATCATCATGAGCGAGTTCATGATCAGCAGCACATAGCTCATAAAGCCCGTGAGCGAGCCCACGCCCAAGCGACCTTCGATGATCATGCGGCCGCCAATCCACAGGATCGAGACCGCGGCAACATACATCGAGAGTTGGAACACCGGCAGGTTGAGCACAGCGGTGCCGAAGGTCTTGGTCGCCGTGCCGGCGAGCTCGGTATTGACGGTGTCGAACTTGTCGCACTCGTGCTCGGCGCGCACGTAAGCCTTCACTGCGCGCACGGCGGTAAGGTCCTCTTGCACCACGCCGTTAAGGTGGTCCATCGAGGTCTGGAGTTGGCGGTAGAGCGGACTGACGCGATAGGTGATGACACCCAGCACGATTGCCAGCACGGGCAAGATGATCGCAAAGACGGTGGCGAGCGGGCGCGACAGCATCAGCGCGTAGATAAGGCCGACGATAAGCGTCACCGGGCCGCGCACCGTAGGGCGAAAGCCGTTGCTCACAGCATTTTGGATAACGGTGATGTCCGTGGTCATGCGAGTGACGAGCGAGCTGACGTCGTAGTTGTCCAGGTTGCCAAAGGCGAGCGTTTGAATCTTTTTGTACTCGGCCTCGCGCAGGTTAGCGCCTAGGCCCGAGGCAACGCGGGCGGACGTGCGGGCATAACCCAAGCCCAGTACCAGCGAAAGCGCAGCGCACACCAACATGTACGCACCCTGTAGCAGCATGTAGTTGATATCACACGCAGGCACGCCCACATCGATGATGTTGGCCATGATGACCGGGATAAACAGCTCGAGCACCGTCTCGACCGACACAAAGAACACGCCGAGGATGGCATCGCGACGGTATGCCCCTAGATAGGAAAACAGTATTTTGAGATTGCGCACGCAGGTTCAACCCCCATCAAACGTTGTTCGCAAACGCACGTATTATTGCGCGCCGAATAATGGTGTCAAGTATTCCGAAATCGTTTTCTGCAAGGTTAACGCCGGCGGCGAGTTCTCGTGACGTGTGTCCATATTCACTCGGAATAATGGTGCGCGAGACTTTTTCGCTCCGACGTCATCACAAACCTTGACTCTACAATCGTTGTAGGGTTTTCACTACACTGGTACGTAAACGACCCAAGCCAGAAAGCGCCCCGCCCATGGAACACGACCTCACACGCGGCAATGTCCTTAAGACCATCGCGGTCTTTGCCCTGCCCTATATGCTCTCGTACTTTTTGCAGATGCTCTACGGCATGGCCGACCTGTATATGATGGGGCAGTTTAGCGGCGCCGCCGGCATCACCGCCGTGGGCAATGGCGCGCAGACGCTCTATATCATTACCGTGACGCTCGTGGGCCTGGCCATGGGAACGACGGTCATCGTCGGCCACGCCGTGGGCTCGCGCCGCTTCGACCGCGCCGAGACCGCCATCGGCAACACCATCACGCTCTTTATGGGTGTCTCGGTGGTGCTGGCCGCTATCCTGCTCGCACTGTGCCCGCAAATCGTGGCGCTCATTGGCACGCCGGCCGAAGCAGTCGAAGGAACCGCCGCCTACCTGCGTATCTGCTTTGTCGGCATTCCGTTTATCGCCGCATACAACATTCTTTCGGCCATCTTTCGCGGGCTGGGCGATTCGCGCTCGCCCATGTACGTGATCGGCGTGGCGTGCATCATTAACATCGCGCTCGATTTTCTGTTTATCGGGCACATGGGGCTCGGCCCCGTGGGCGCGGCGCTCGGCACAGTGACCGCGCAGACGGCCAGCGTTGCCCTCGCGCTCGTGTGGCTCAAGAGCCGCCGCACGAACATCCACGTTAAGCGCAGCGACCTGCGCCCCCAGCCCGAGGTGCTCGGTAGCATTCTTAAGATCGGCGTGCCCCTGGCCGTGCAGGACGGCTGCATCCAGGTGGCGTTTATGTTTATCACCGTCATCGCCAACCACCGCGGCCTGGTCGACGCCGCCGCCGTAGGCCTGGTCGAAAAGATGATCAGCTTTTTGTTCATTGTGCCGAGTTCCATGGGTGCCACCGTCAGCGCGCTCACGGCGCAAAACGCCGGCGCGGGCAAGGGCGACCGCGCATGTCAGGTGCTTAAAGACGCCATGACGATCTCGGTGGTGTACGGCTGCCTGATCACGGTGCTGATGTGGCTGGTGGCGCCGGCGTTTATCGGCTTTTTTGCCAAGGACTCTGCGGTGGTCGCGGCCGGCACCGGCTATATGCGCAGCTATATTTTCGACGCGATTTTTGCCGGCATCCACATTTGCTTTAGCGGCTTTTTCGCTGCGTATGGCAAGAGCTACATCGGCTTTGCGCACAACGTGCTGGCCGTGGCGCTCATTCGCGTGCCCGGTGCGTGGCTGCTGTCGAATGCCTATTCCGATACGTTGTTCCCCATGGGCATCGCCTCGCCGTGCGGGTCGATTCTGTCGGCGGTCATTTGCGTGATGGCGTTTACCGCGCTCAACCGGCGCGGGGCTTTTGACAAGTTGGCAGCGTAGCGGGGCAACGCGAAATCGCCCTTATCGACGACATCATCAGCGACGACCCGGCGACCCAAGTGACGCGGATCGCGGTGCCGGTTGCCCCAGCAAAGTAAGAACCGCCCGGAAGGCATCATGCTTCCGGGCGGTTCTTACTAATCATCATCCAGCAACTCGAATCGATTTCTAGATATCACCAATGCAGCATAATCTTGGCTTTGGTGAAAAACATGGGCAATCACAACGTCCTCGTTATCGTAGTAATAAAGCATTACATAAGAATTAACGAGGCAAGCATGGTAACCAAGCACTGCAAGCTCGGGTAACTTCGATAAGCCGTAGTCAACTACACCACTTTGAAGAAGCTGGAGCTGGCTACGGTATTTATCAAGAAAGTGCCGGGCCGTAAAAATACCATGCCCCAATAGATA
Source organism: uncultured Collinsella sp. (assembly GCA_938011875.1). Lineage (GTDB taxonomy): Bacteria > Actinomycetota > Coriobacteriia > Coriobacteriales > Coriobacteriaceae > Collinsella. The sequence goes on from CALLST010000279.1 coordinate 3,932, forward strand.
ATCAACGATATCGTCAACTTCTTGTTCAGCTGTAGGCAGAATCTTGACGTTATAGGCCATATTTTGCCTCAAGGTCATCGAGAGCCTCAAAGGCATCACGCGCCGTGCCAGCAGCACGCTCCCGCTCGGCCACAGCTATACGAGCCATCAGACGAGCCTTAGCCTGTTCCTGAACCATGAGGTCGTAGTCCTCGGATCGAAGTACAACAAATTTGCTATAGCCGTTTTTTGTAACAGTCACTGGACCAGTAGTAGTTTCAACGAGCTCCGAGAATTTCGCGGTGTCCCGCATATCTTTAATTGGAACGCAAACAGGCATGGCACACTCCTAACATAATTGTGTACATAATTATGAAGTATAGCTCAGCTAACGAGCGTCGGCTACAGGATAACCGCCATGCCGGGGACAGTCCCCGATATGGCGGTTTTACTCCTCCGGAATCGGAAACGCACGGATGAACTCTGCAGGCGAGAAGGTCTTGATGGTCGAGCGCACAAAAGCAGCGCGGTCACGCGTGATGATAAAGTCCACGCCGGCACGCTCGGCCATCGCACGGATACAGCCGTCCTCAAAGTCCGGCTCATCGGAATAGGCGGAGGTAAAACAAGCTTCTTGGTCGAGAGGCTCTACCGAATAGCTCTTAAGACAGTCGCGCACTACCTCGCGGGCGCGCGCCTCGCCTGCCTGTTTAGTGAGAATGTAGTACGCGTCCTTGAGAGAACAGGCCGAAACAACGCCCTCGATAAGCCCCACGTCGACGAGCCCCTTGATCGTTTGCGCCGCTGCGTGCTCCGGCCGGCCCGGAAGCACGCAATCGAGCAGAAAATTGGTATCGAGAAATGCTCTCATAGGTAGCGCTCCCTCGCGACGCGCTTTTCATCTTCAACCGTCATCGTATCGAGCGGCGTTCCTTTTGGCATTTTGGCTACGATATCGAGATACTCCTGGTAGTCCTCATTCTCCGCGAGCATCTCACGGATCTCCTTCCAGGTGATCTTGGGATGCCACATCGTACCCACGTCGCGCTTGGGCTTGTCCGAGCCGCACGTCGGCTTTGCACCCCCGCGCTCCTGGGCAGCGTCATATTCCACTGCAACCGGGCTTTGATAGTC
>CALLST010000280.1:0-4300 GCA_938011875.1 uncultured Collinsella sp.
CTGGACGCTCGACCTGCCGGGTCTTGTCGCGGGCGCCAAGTATCGCGGCGAGTTTGAGGAGCGCCTCAAGAACGTGATACAGGAGGCAACCGAGGCCGACGACGTCATCCTGTTTATCGACGAGATGCACACCATCATCGGTGCCGGTTCTGCCGAGGGTTCCATCGACGCAAGCTCCATGCTCAAGCCCGTGCTCGCGCGCGGCGCCTTCCAGATCATCGGTGCCACGACGGCAGAGGAGTTCCGCAAGTACCTCACCAAGGATCCGGCCTTCGAGCGTCGCTTCCAGACCATCGATGTCGAGGAGCCGAGCGTCGAGGACACGGTCAAGATCCTGACCGCGCTCAAGCCGCGCTACGAGGAGCACCACCATGTGCGCTACACGCAGGGCGCTATCGAGGCTGCCGCGAACCTTTCCAACCGCTACATCCAGGATCGCTTCCTGCCCGATAAGGCCATCGACCTCATTGACGAGGCCGGCGCACGCGCTCGCATCGCCGCGAATCGCGCGCCCGAGCCGGTGCGCGAGGCCGAGCATCGCATAGAGGAGCTCAAGGCCGCCGCGCAGGAGGCCACCGAGAGCGACGACATGAACAAGGCCGCCGAGATCACCGAGCAGCAGAAGGCCGCCGAGATTGAACTCGCCGAGGCCAAGGCCGCCTGGACCGCCGAGCTCGACGCCAGCCCGCTCACCATCGACGTGAGTCAGATTGCCGACATCGTGTCCGTGACCTCTGGCGTGCCGGTTTCCTCGCTCACCGAGAGCGAGAGCCGTCGCCTGCTGCAGACCGAAAGCGTGCTCAAGACCCGCATTATCGGCCAGGACGAGGCCGTCGAGGCCGTCGCCAAGGCCGTGCGCCGCAGCCGCTCGCCGCTCAAGGACCCGCGTCGTCCCGGTGGTAGCTTTATCTTCCTTGGTCCCACCGGCACAGGCAAGACCGAGCTCGCCAAGACGCTCGCCGAGTACCTCTTTGGCAGTAAGGACGCGCTCATCAGCTTCGACATGTCGGAGTTCGGCAGCGAGTTCGAGGTCTCCAAGCTTATCGGTAGCCCTCCGGGTTACGTGGGCCACGACGAGGGCGGTCAGCTTACCAAGGCCGTTCGTCGTCACCCGTACTCGGTCGTGCTGTTCGACGAGATCGAGAAGGCGCATCCCGACATCTTCAACATCCTGCTGCAGGTGCTGGAGGAGGGTCGTCTGACCGATAGCCAGGGCAAGACGGTTGACTTCCGCAACACCGTGATCATCATGACGTCCAACGTGGGCGCCCGCGAGATTGCGCAGGATGCGAGCGTTGGCTTTGGCACCACCGGCGAGCAGGGTCTTACCTCGAGCGAGATTAAGGGTCGTGCGATGGGCGAACTTAAGCGCCTGTTCCGCCCCGAGCTGCTCAACCGTATCGACGACATCGTGGTGTTCCAGAAGCTTTCGGGCGAGAATCTGACCAAGATCGCGCACCTGCTGGTGGACGACCTGCGTCAACGCCTGATTGCCAACGGCATGAACATCAAGCTCACCGATGCGGCCTACGACAAGATTGTGGCCGAGGGCACCGACCTCACCAACGGCGCGCGTCCGCTGCGTCGTGCCATCCAAAAGCTCATCGAGGATCCGCTGTCCGAGGAACTGCTGGCTGGCGAGTGGGGCGAGGGCGATACCGTCCTGTGCGACGTGGCCGATGGCAAGTTTGTCTTTAGCCGCGGCACGGGCGAGATCCCGGCACCGCGTCCGGCGGGCACGCTTGGTGGCGATACCGCCCCGGCGGTACCGCACACCGGCAACGCCGCGCCCGTGAGCGGCGGCGTGACCTCGGGCCCCGGCGGCATGATGCAAGCCGGTTCCGGCGCGCTGTAGGGCGTGGCGACAATTTGATACGCGCAATCGAGGCGCTCCGGAAAGGGCGCCTCGATTTGTAGAGCTGCGGAAGTTGTGACCGTTACGCTATACGGTCCACCGTTAGCCGATGATGCGAGGGCGCTCGGCGTTTTCGACTGGTTTATGCACGCAAAGTCTGGGAATATACAAGTCGCATGTCTTACTGTCTAACCAGTTGCGCCAAGGAGGCACCATGGACTACAAGATTACCGGCTACGAGCCCGCCCAGCTGTTCCATTTCTTTGAGGAGGTCAGCGCGATCCCCCGTGGGTCTGGCAACGAGAAGGGCATCAGCGATTTCCTGGTTGCGTTTGCCAAGGAGCGCGGTCTCGATGTGTACCAGGACGAGGTCTACAACGTCATCATTCGCAAGCCCGCATCTGCCGGTGCCGAGAATGCCCCGACCGTGATGCTGCAGGGCCACATCGATATGGTGTGCGACAAGTTGGGCTCCGTTGAGCACGACTTTACGACCGATGGTATCGACCTGGTCGTCAAGGACGGCGTCCTCACCGCTAACGGCACCACTCTGGGCGCCGACAACGGTATTGCCGTCGCTCTGATGCTCACTGTTCTCGATGACGATTCGATCGTTCACCCCGCCCTCGAGTGCGTATTCACCACCGACGAGGAGACTGGCCTGGTTGGCGCCGAGACGCTCGACAAGTCCCAGATTAGCGCCCGCACCATGATCAACCTTGACTCCGAGGAAGAGGGCGTTGCCACCGTCAGCTGCGCCGGCGGCGTCGTCGTTACCTACACCTGCCCGATCGTGCGCGAGCATAAGACCGGTAGCACCCTCACGCTCGACATCTCCGGCCTGCTGGGTGGTCACTCCGGCAGCGATATCCACCTGGAGCGCGGCAACGGCAACCTCATCATGGCCCGCATCATCGACCGCCTGATGGTTGCCGGCGAGCCCGCCATCGTTAGCTTTAACGGCGGCACCAAGGACAACGCCATCAACCGTGAGTGCAAGGCCGAGCTGGTCTACGCTGATCACGCTGCCGCCGAGGCCGCGGCCCAGATCGCAAAGGGCATCATCGCCGACGTCACTGCCGAGCTCGAGGTCTTCGACCCCGGCTTTACCTGCACCGTCGAGATTGCCGATAACGCTGAGGTCGAGGCTATGGACCAGAAGTCCGCGCTTGCCCTCATCCGCGCCCTGCGTCTTGCCCCTAACGGCGTGATTCGCCGCAACGTCGCCACCGACGGCTCCGTCGAGGTTTCCTCCAACATCGGTGTGGTTGCCACCTCTGACGACCAGGTCAAGATTATGCTGTCCCCGCGCTCCTCGATCACCTCGCTGCAGAACGAGTTCAAGGACCGCCTGCAGACGCTGGCCGATGTCCTGGGCTTCGACGCCAAGTTCGAGTTCGAGTATCCCGGCTGGAGCTATGCCGAGCATTCGCCGGTCCGCGACGTCTTTGTCGAGAGCTATCGCGAGCTCTTTGGCTCCGAGCTGCGCATCGAGTCCATTCACGCCGGCCTTGAGTGCGGCCTGTTTGCCGAGGCCCTGCACGGCCTGGACGCCATCGCCGTGGGCCCGACGCTCTCCGATGTCCACACCCCGGACGAGAGCATGGAGCTCGCTTCTGCCGAGCGCTTCTACGAGCTGCTCATCGACGTCCTCAAGCGCCTCGCTGCGTAAAGGTTGCGCTAGCAGCAGTCCGAGTCACGTGCTAGCGGATTGCAAATGACATTATGAGAGGGGGCACCCGGTCTTTTGCGACGGGTGCCCCCTCTCTTTTGTTTGATAATTGCGAAATTACGGCCACCTAGTCCATTTCTGCCCTGATGAGGTCGAGGGCGCGCTGGCAGTTTTCGCGGACGGGGCCGAGCATATGCTCGCGCAAGTCCGCCATGCCGGGCAGGTCGGCATATTCGTCCATGACCTCTTCCATGCAAATGGGTACCTCGTAGGCGAGGTCCATCATGGCCACAAAGCAAAACTTCTCGGATAGCCCGGCATCGGTAAGCGCCGCCTCCAGCGCGGGGTCGCCCATACCGTGGTATCGGCGGATAGCGCCTGGACCGATGCGTCCCACACGGTTTTCGCCGCCAACGCTCATGGCAAGGCGCGCTCGGCGGCGCATGCGCTCATATGCCAAACCCGATGCGACATCGTACATTCGAGCCATCATGGCTGCGCCGTCGTTTCCAAGGAGCAGGGAATAGTTTTTCGCATGCGCATCCGGTGCGCCGATAATGGCGTTGAAGAACAGTATTTGCGTAAACAGATACAGGTTAAGTTGATGGTGGCTCGTATTTATGAGGAGCTCTTGAATGTCGCGGGTGGTCGGGCCGCCGTCTGCCGTGTACTTTTGGGCGGGCATCACCCCAAGTGCCAGGCAGAGGTCTTCTTGATGTAGACGCCTGATCGTTCCGTCTTCGACTTTCATGCGGTCATAGCGCTCAACAATG
>CALLST010000281.1:0-6748 GCA_938011875.1 uncultured Collinsella sp.
ACATGGCGTTCGTTCAGGTGCTCGAAAAAGCTCGAGAAGACCTGGTCGTCGAGATAGCGCTTGCCGTAGTGAGCGCAGAGCTGCACGCCCGCAAAACCATCGTCGAGCCTGCGGTCGAGCTCCTCCAAATTCGCTTTGGTGCCAAAGGGCGCCACAGCGCCAAGCGGAATCAGACGGCCACTTGACGCCTTCGCGTCAGCAGCCATACCGTCGTTGAAACGCCGGCACATCTCGAGCGACATCCACTCGTGACAGCCGGGGAGCTTGAGGATCGCCTTGTCGACCCCCGCCTCATCCATATCGGCCAAGCGCTTCTCGAGGGTGTAGTCGCCCTCAATGTAGTTAAGACCCGGAGAACCGGCGGGCATCTCGATCACGATCTGTCGTTTGCCGGCGGAATTCATGGTCAGATAGCCTTCGGTGTCATAGGCGCGGGGTACCTCGGCCAAAAACTGTTCGCAGAGCGTGTCGTCATGAAAGATGCGCTCGTCGAACCAGTAGGAATTTGCATCGATAATCATTGGTTGGAACCGCCTTTCATCTTGTTGAAAACATTCTAGAAAAGCAGGTACCCGGACATCAATTCCAGCTTAAGCCCATTGTATTCCATTTTGGAATAGAACTAGCCGCTCACGCGCGAACCTCGCCCGCTCAACGAGACAAGCGCTAACAGCACGGGCTTAGACAGAAAACGGTCGGCCCGCATCCGTTGCGGGCCGACCGTTTCATTACAGGCTACCTTTGCCGTTACGCCTGGCGGTAATGGTCAAAGAAGTCGGCGAGGTCTTCGAGTGACTCTTTGAGCACTTCCATGCGCGGCAGGTACACGATGCGGAAGTGATCGGGCTCGGCCCAGTTAAAGCCGCCGCCGCGCGTGATCAGAATCTTCTTCTCGTGCAGCAGGTCGAGGGCAAACTGCTCGTCATCGGTGATGTTGAACTTCTTAACATCCATCTTGGGGAAGATGTAGAACGCCGCACGCGGCTTAACCACCGAGATGCCGTCGATCTTGTTGAGCGCCTCATACACAAAGTTGCGCTGCTGGTAGACACGGCCGCCGGGACGGATGTAGTCGTTAACGGACTGATGACCACCGAGTGCCGTCTGAACGATCGACTGAGCCGGCACGTTGGAGCACAGGCGCATGTTGGAGAGCATGTTGACGCCCATGATGAAGTCGCTCATGCAGCGCTGGTTGCCCGAAAGCACCATCCAGCCAATACGATAGCCCGCGATCATGTGCGACTTGGAAAGGCCGCTAAAGGTAACGCAGGGCAGATCGGGAGCGAGCGAGGCAATCGAGACGTGCTCGTAGCCGTCCATGCACAGGCGGTCGTAGATCTCATCGGCAAAGATCATCAGCTGATGCCTGCGTGCAACCTCGACGATGCCCTCGAGCACCTCGCGCGGATAGACGGAACCCGTGGGGTTGTTGGGGTTGATGATGACGAGGGCTTTGGTCGCGCTCGTAATCTTGGACTCCATATCCTCCAAGTCGGGATACCAATCCGCCTGCTCATCGCACAGATAATGTACGGGATGACCGCCGGCAAGGGTTGCGCACGCCGTCCAGAGCGGATAGTCGGGGCTGGGGATCAGAATCTCGTCGCCATTGTCGAGCAGCGCGTTCATCGAAAGCTGAATGAGCTCGGACACGCCGTTGCCCGTGTAGATATGCTCCATCTGAACGTTGGGCAGGCCCTTGATCTGCGAATACTGCATGATCGCCTTGCGCGCGGAGAACAGGCCACGCGAGTTGGAATAGCCTTCGCAGTCGGGCAGCTGCTGGCGCATGTCCTTGATGACCTCATCGGGCGTGCGGAAACCGAAGGGCGCCGGGTTGCCGATATTGAGCTTGAGGATGCGCTCGCCCTCGTCCTCCATACGGGCGGCCTCGTCGACGACGGGACCGCGCACGTCATACAGGACGTTATCGAGCTTGGTGGATTTAGAAAAAGTACGCATGGTGGTGCTCCTTGCAATTTGAGCTGAGGGATGGGGTTCGGGCTTGGAATCGTTGCGGGGTGATGATGCCTCGCCTTGATCGGCGTCGCCGGCAAGCAGCCAGGTAACATCGACCTCCAAAATACGGGCGAGCAGCTCTGCCACATCGCGCCGCGGGATCGTCTTGCCGCTCACATATTGGCTCATCTGACTCTTGCCGAGTTTTTTGCCGAGCATCTCCGATGCGCGGATTACGTCCGACTGGCGAACATCGCGATCGGACATAGTCCGTCGCAGGCGATCGCTAAACGTCTCTTGGGCCACAGGAACCTCCTTGCTGGCAAAGTTCAATTTATAGAACACGAATTGAACCAAGGTTCAATTTAGCAAGCAGTATAGCGCCGTACCTCATTCGAAAGTTCAATTTCATAAGAAAACGTACCGAACTCCGAGATTTGCCCAAAGCGGACAATGACGTGCACACGTTTAGAGGTATTCAAGGAATCGAGCGGCGGCAAGCGAAACGTCAGCGGTGCGATATATCGCATTGATCTGCCGATGGGGATGCCCCTCGAGCGGACGCACGGCAACATCGAACTGACAGCGGCGCAGGATGAGCGCGGGAAGAATGCTCACGCCCAGGCCGTCCTCAACCATGGCCATAATCGCATAGTCATCCCAGGTCGACAGCTTGGAGCGCACCGTCAGCCCCGCCCGACGGAACAGCGGCGTAATCTCGTCATCGGTACCTCGTTCTAGCAGAATAAACTGCTCGTTGGCCAAATCGGTAAGGGATACGACCTCCGCGGTAGCAAGCGAGGAGTCCGCTGGCACCACGGCCATCAACTCATCTTGCACCAACGGCCGCGACGCCATGCCGGCGCCGCGTGGTTCGCGCGGAATAAAGCCCAGGTCGCAGCGACCTTCCGCCACCCATTGCTCAATCTCGGAGTAATCACCCATCAGCAGCTCTTAATCGACGTCCGGGTGATCGGCGCGAAAGCGCGCAATCACCGGCGGCAGCACGTGGGTCGCCACGCTCGAAAACGTACCGATGCAGATTTTGCCGCGCATGAGCCCACGCATCTCATCCACCCGTCGCTGCAAACGAACAAATTCCTCGCATAACGCCTCGACCGCCGGCATGACTTGCCGCCCATCGGCAGAAAGTACTACGCCCTCGCGGCTTCTATCGAGCACTTTAAAGCCCCAGTCTGCCTCAAGATCGGCCACCATACGGCTCACGCCCGACTGCGAATAGCTCAGCCGCTCGGCGGCGCGCGTAAAACTGCCGGCGTGCACGGTCTCGAGCAGCACCTGCATCTTTTGAATATTCGTTTCCACGGCACCCCTCCACCTTTGCATGAGTTTTTGTCATGTTATCCATGCATTATATTCGCTTTTCTTCTAAAGCCAGTTCACCCATAGTGAACATGCTCGGATATAGAAGGGATGTCAGCGCATGAACAACGGACTGTTTACGTACTTAGCAGCATTGCTATTGTTTGGCTCCAACGGCATCATCGCCGCCGCCATCGCGCTGCCGAGCTCCGATATCGTGCTACTACGCACGTTTTTGGGCGCACTCTCGCTTGTCACCATCCTCGCCATCACCCAACGCCATAAGTTGCAGGCGCCATCTCGCCCCAGCGAAGCCGCAGCCCTCCTCCTCTCGGGAGCCGCGCTGGGCGCCAGCTGGATTTTTCTGTTCCGCGCCTACCAGACGATCGGCGTCGGCGTATCCTCGCTGCTGTACTACTGCGGCCCCATCATTGTCATGGCGCTCTCCCCGCTCATCTTTGGCGAAAAGCTGACCGGCGGCAAAATCGCCGGTTTTATCGCCGTTGCTTGCGGTGCCTTTCTCATTGCAGCACAAGGTCTAGGCGGCAACATGCCCATTGCGGGTATCGTCTGCGGTATCGCCTCGGCATTTTGTTATGCGCTGATGGTCATCGCTAGCAAGGGTGCGCCGCACATCGAAGGCCTCGAGAACTCCACGCTCCAGGTGAGCGCCGCCTTTGTGACCGCGCTGGTCCTCACGCTCATCACGCAGGGCGCCCCCTCGTTCCTGTCCGCCGGCGTCGCCGCCAATATTGATTGGCGCGCCGTCGTCATGCTCGGCGTCGTCAACACCGGCATCGGTTGCCTGCTCTACTTTAGTGCCGTCGCCAAGCTGCCCGTCCAGACCGTCGCGGTCGTCGGCTACCTCGAGCCGCTTTCGGCCGTCGTGTTCTCGGCCGTCCTTTTGGGCGAAGCCATAACACCGGTCCGCCTGATGGGCGCCGCGCTTATCATCGGCGGCGCGATTTTTTGCGAACTCGCCGGCAAACGCGCAAACGCCAAGGCTGGCATAGCCCAGACAGCACGTGCTTAAAAGCCCCTGCTTTGAAATGCTACCTGCGTACATAAATAATCCTCAGCTGGGGATTATTGTCTAAAATAACCTGATGTGCCAAACTGCTCTTGTATGTATAAAGACGGCATAAAGATTATCTGTCCTAAACAGATAACCGGATGTCTAAGGGAGTCCACGTGGCACACAACAAACTGGAGGCAAGCCCCCAAGACCAGCGTGGTCAAGGCGGGCACGGAGCCATCCCCCTCTCCGCTGGCATGCTGCTTGTAACGCTCGGCGTCGTCTATGGCGACATCGGCACGAGCCCCATGTACACCATGAAATCAATCGTCGCCAACAACGGCGGCATCGGTACCGTCAGCGAGGACATGATCTTAGGAGCGCTTTCGCTCGTCATCTGGACCATGACGCTCGTGACCACGGTCAAGTACGTGGTAATCGCCATGAAGGCCGACAACCACAACGAAGGCGGCATCTTCGCCCTGTTTAGCCTGGTGCGAAAAGTGGCACCATGGCTGATCCTACCTGCCATAATCGGCGGCGCGGCGCTGCTCGCCGACGGCATCCTCACTCCCGCGGTCACGGTCACCACAGCCATCGAGGGCCTGCGTACCATCGAGTGGGGCCACGCGCTGTTGGGTGACGGGCAAACTAACGTCATCATTATTACCATCATCATTATCTGTGGCCTGTTTGCCATGCAGCGCGCCGGTACCTCGTCGATCGGCAAGCTGTTCGGCCCGCTCATGACGCTGTGGTTCCTGTTCCTGGCAGGCGCCGGCCTGTTCAACATGCTCGGCAACCTGTCCATCCTACGCGCGCTCAACCCCATCCGCGGCATCATGTTCCTGTTCTCGCCCATCAACCACTCGGGCATCATGGTGCTCGGCTTTGTCTTCCTGTCGACGACCGGCGCCGAGGCCCTCTACTCGGACATGGGCCACGTGGGCAAGGCTAACATTTACGCATCCTGGCCATTCGTAAAGGCGGCCCTCATCCTTAACTATCTGGGTCAGGGCGCTTGGCTGCTCGCCAACAGCTCCAACCCCCAGATGCTCGCGATGGATATCGTCAACCCGTTCTATATGATGCTCCCCGAGCCCCTGCGCCCCTTTGCCATCGTGCTTTCGGCCGTGGCGGCCATCATTGCCTCGCAGGCGCTCATCACCGGCTCGTTCTCGCTGGTATCCGAGGCAACGCGTCTCAACCTTATGCCGCATCTGCGCATCCACTACCCCAGCGACACCAAGGGCCAGCTCTATATTCCGCTCGTCAACAACATCATGTGGGTCGGCTGCATCTTCATCGTGCTGCTGTTCCAAAACTCCGAGCGCATGGAAAGCGCCTACGGCCTCGCCATTACCGTGACCATGCTCATGACCACGACGCTTTTGACGAGCTACATCGCCGGCATCCTCAAGCACAAGCTGGGTGCCTGCGTCTTCGCCCTGCTCTTTGGTGCCATTGAGCTGTGCTTCTTCGCTTCGTGCCTCACCATGTTCTTTGACGGCGGCTATGTCATGATCTTCTTGGCCTCGCTGCTGTTTGGCCTTATGTATGTGTGGCGCCGCGGCACCGCCATCGAGCGCACGCAAACGATCCTGCTGCCCGTCTCCAAGTACATCGATCAGCTCAGCCGCCTGCGCAACGACGAGACCTATCCCGTGCTCGCCGACAATCTGGTATTTCTCACCAACAGCCCCGACCCGCTCACGCTCGACCGCGACGTGCTCTATTCCATCCTAGATAAGCATCCCAAGCGCGCCAAGGCATATTGGTTCATTAACGTGCACGTTACCGACGAACCCTATACGCACGAGTATTCCGTCGAGACCTTTGGCACGGACTTCCTCTTCCGCGTTCGCCTGGACCTGGGCTTTAAGGTCAACCAGCGCGTCAACGCCTATCTGCGTCAGATCGTCGGCGACTTGATGGCATCGGGCGAGCTGCCGCCGCAACATCACACCTACTCCATCTACGAGACGCGCGGCAACGTAGGTGACTTCCGCTTTTGCATGCTGCGCAAGATGCTTGCCCCCGAAACGGACATCAACCGCAATGACCACCGCGTGATGGCCATCAAGTACGCCGTCCGCCGCGCCTGCGGAAGCCCGGCACGTTGGTATGGTCTCGAGAACTCGGCCATCATCATTGAGTACGTACCGCTCTTTGCCCGCATGCGCCCGGCCGTCAAACTTGTGCGCACCCAGGTGCCGCTCGAGGTTCAGATCGAAGAGGCCGAGGAAATGGAGGTCGACATCTTCTCGGACGACTTGGTCAACGGCAACGAGGCCGGCAAGAGCATGAACGTCGATCCCACCGAGCTGCTCGAGAGCGTCGCCGATACGCCCGAACAGCAACAGCTCGACGGCCTCGAGAACGAACAACTCAACGACGCCAACTTCTAGCGACGTCGCGCATCAACGACAGCGGCCCTGCACCTCACGG
>CALLST010000282.1:0-12257 GCA_938011875.1 uncultured Collinsella sp.
ATGGTCGCGCGATTCGTACGGCTCTCACAACGCTTCGATATGCCGACGCCCGCGCCGAGAGCGGCGGGGAATCGGTCGCCCGAGCCGTCATGATCGAGACGGGCTTTGCGCCCGATTGGCTTCAATACGAGCTGACGGACCCCTTCAATTCGGCCAAGCCCATACGAACGGACTTTGCCTGGGAGCGCCAGGCGCGGGAACTCACGCTGGGCGAGCTCGACGGGCTCATCAAATATACCAACCAGACCATGCTGGCAGGACGCACCACCGCCGAAGCGCTCGTTGCCGAACGACAGCGCGAGGCGCACCTATCGCTCTACGGTCACCCTCCGCTGCGCTTTACCATGAACGAGGTCCGCTCGGCAGGAATGCTCGCCAAAAAGCTGCAGACGGCAGGCATCCGGCAGACCGCGCTGCCGACATGGCTCAACGAGGTGGACCTGTAGGAGCTGCTAGGCCACGCATCGCCAGATCGCATCCCCCTATCTGGGCCGCGTTTTCCCAACGACCACGCCAACGGAAAGCGCGTCCTAGCCTGGACGCTCAAGACGGGATGCGCTTTCCGGATGGCGGGCCTGGCGGAAAGCGTGTCCCGGAATCCAGCCTCGGAACGGGACAGGCTTTCCGGTTGAGTCCTTCAGCGGAAACCGCATCCCGGAATAAACGCTCAAACTGGGATGCACTTTCCAAACGGCCGGCCAGCGGAAAACGAATCCCATTCTGAGCGTCGAATCCGGGATACAGTTTCCGTTTGAAGCCCCGTCTGGAAAGTACGTCCCATTCTGGAGCCGAAATCTGGGACGCAGCTTCCGCATGCGAAGGCGCTCCAAACAAAAGGCCCCGGCTCGAGATGGAGCTGGGGCCAAAGGCACAGCATATGCAGTTGGTGCTGAGTGTGAACGGCCCATCAGCAATGGCTGTCCGCACCCTACCCTACCCGCGGCGACGGACGCGGCTGTATGGCGTATCCACCATGGGCAGATCCGGACGCAGCTTGCCGTCGAATGCGCGATAGGCGTTCTGCACGGCGGGCGCCGTGGGGATCGTTGCGATCTCGCCGATGCCCTTGCCGCCGTATGCCACGGGCAGCAGTTCGTCCTTCTCCACGTAGATGGCGTGGATATCCGGAATCTCGGGCGCGCGGAACAACCCGAGCGTGCCGTACCTTGCCTGGGGCACGCAGTCCTTGAGCGGCCAGTCCTCGGTAAGCGCATAGCCCATACCCATGAGCACGCCGCCTTCGATCTGACCCTGAATGGAGATGGGGTTGACCACCTTGCCGGAATCGTGCGCGGCATAGACCTCGCTCACGCGGCCGTCATCATCCAAAATGACCACATGCGTGGCAAAGCCGTAGCAGATGTGGCTCTTGGGGTTGGGAACGTCGGCGCCCAGCTTGTCGGTCGGCTCCAGGTACACGTAGCCAAACTCGCATCCCTCGAGCGCCTTGATGGCGGCCGTGGGATCCTGAGGATGCATACCTTGGCCGGCGACGAGCTCCTGCGTTCGAAGCTGGTAGGCGCGGCCGTCGTCGTACTCGATCTTGACGCCGTCGCCATGCGCACTCACGGGAGCGGTGGGCGCAGGCTTGCCGGCCTCGATGCCAAGCATGGCATCGCGCAGCAGGAAGGCGGCACCGCGCACGGCCTCGCCGGTCACGACCGTCTGACGCGAGCCAGACGTGGTGCCGGAGTCGGGAGCGTTCTCGGTGGAGCACTCGCCATTGGCAATGCAGCTCAGCGGCAGACCGCAGGCCTCGGCAACGTCCTGCAAAAAGACCGTGTTGCAGCCCTGGCCGATGTCGGACGTAGCGGCATAGACCACAGCCACGCCGTCCTCGATGCGAATCTTGCAGCGGCCGGCATCGGGCAGGCCAACGCCCACGCCGGCGTTCTTCATGGCGCAGGCGATACCGGCGTGTCCGGGATGCGCGTAGTAGGCATCCTTGACCTCGAGCAGCGTCTCCTTCAGTGCCGTGGAGCAATCGGCAATCTGGCCGTTGGGCAAAACCTCGCCCGGCTCGATGGCGTTACGGTAGCGGATCTCCCACGGATCCAGGCCGACCTTCTCGGCCAGCAGGTCGATCAGGCTCTCGAGCGCAAACTCGGACTGGCAAACGCCAAAGCCGCGGTACGCACCGGCGGGCGGGTTGTTGGTGTAGTAGCCAAAGCCGCGAATGTCGGTGTTCTGGTACTTGTAGGGGCCGACGGCATGCGTACAGGCGCGCTCGAGCACCGGGCCGCACAGCGACGCGTAGGCGCCGGTATCAAAGTTGATCTCGCAATCCAGGCCGGTAAAGTTGCCCTCGGCGTCGCAGCCCAGTGTAAAGGTGCCGTCCATGGCGTGACGCTTGGGATGGAAAGCGAGCGACTCGGCACGCGTGAGCTTACACTTCACAGGACGCTGGAACTTATATGCGGCGAGCGCGGCCAAGTGCTGGATGGACACGTCCTCCTTGCCGCCAAAGCCGCCACCCACGAGCATGGTCTCGACGACCACGCGCTCGGGCTCGCTATCCCAGCCAAACATGTGAGCGCACTCTTTGCGCGTGTCGTAGGCGCCCTGGTCGGTCGACTGCACCTTGACGCCGTTCTTATACGGGAACGCCACGGCGCACTCGGGCTCCAAGAAGGCATGCTCGGTAAAGGGCGTGGTAAAGCGCTGCGTCACGGTGAACGCGCTTTCGGCCAGCGCCTTGGCGGCGTCGCCGCGCGTCACGTGACGGCTCTGGCACACGTTGTCCTTGAGCTCCACCGTGTTGCCAAAGGCAAAGAAGCTGTCGTGCAGGCGTGGGGCGTCGGCAGCCCTGGCCTCGACAATGTTGCGCACGGGCTCCAGCGGCTCGTAATCGATCTTTACGAGCTTCTTGGCCTTCTCGAGCGTCGCTTCGTCCTCGGCAACCACCAGCACGATAGCGTCACCCACGCAGCGGGTGATATCGCCCTGGGCGATCATGACGTCCCAGTCCTGGATAAGGTGGCCGACCTGGTTGACCGGCACGTCCTCGGCGCGCAGGATGCCCACCACACCGGGCAGGGCCTCGGCCTTGGAGGTGTCGATGGAGAGCACGCGGGCGCGCGGATACTTGGAGCGCACGGCGCTGGCATAGGTCAGACCCGGCTGATCGAGCTCGTCGATGTCGTCGGGATACTTGCCCTCGCCGAGCACCTTCTTGCGCACGTCGATGCGGAAGGCGCGCTTGCCCACGCCGTAGTCGTCGCCGCACTCCAAATCCTCGTCGATCTGCTTTTCGCCACGGAGCACCGCAGCTGCCAGCGAAATGCCCTCGATAATCTTTTTGTAGCCGGTGCAGCGGCAGACATTGCCACGGATGGCGTACTTGATCTGCTCCTCGGTGGGCTCGGGGTCCTCGGCGATCAGCGCTGCACCCGCCATGACCATGCCGGGGATGCAAAAACCGCACTGCACGGCGCCCACGGCGCCAAAGGCGTACACAAAGGCCTCGCGCACGTCCTGGGGCAGGCCCTCGACGGTCACGATGTTACGGCCGGCGGCAAGAGCGGTGGTCAGTACGCACGCCTTGACGGCCGCACCGTCCACATGGATGGTGCAGGTACCGCACGCGCCCTCGGAGCAGCCGTCCTTGGCGGAGTGAATGTGCAGGTCGTCGCGTAGGTAGCGCAGCAACGGCTTGTTCTGCGTCGTCGTGCGCTCCACGCCGTTAACGGTAAAAGTGAATTCCTGTGCCATGGTGATTCCCTTCTACACGCCGGCGGCGATGCCGGTGCGGTCGTGGATGGCGCCATGCGGGCAGACGACGGCGCACATGCCGCACGACAGGCAGTCCACGCCGTCGATATGGGCGCAGTTGTCCTCGATGCGGATAGCGCCGGCAGGGCACTTTTTGGCGCACATACCGCAACCGATACAGCTCGTGTCGCAGACCTTGCGCGCAATGGCACCCTTATCGGTGTTGTTGCAGCGCACCAGAATGTTCTGGTAGCCGGGGACGAAGGCAATCACGCGCTGCGGGCACGCCACGCCGCACAGGCCACAGCCCGTGCACTTGGAGCGGTCCACGCGGGCGATGCCATCGACCAGCGCAATGGCGCCGTGGGGGCAGGCCGTGACGCAGGCGCCACAGCCAATGCAGCCTTCGCTGCAGCGGGCGTCGCCGCCTGCGGAGGCGCAACCGCTTCCGCAGGCAACGTAGGCCACGTTATGTTGAATGGATTTGGCCATAAGAGACTCGCCTATTTCTTAAGGAGATACGGATAGTTGTCGCGCACAGCCCTGATGGTCAGGCGGACGGCCTCGGGAAGGCCGGTGTTGACGGCATCGACCGAGACGGTACGGACGGTGCCGGCGACGCGGACCTTAAAGTGGTCCTCGTCCACGGCCAGGAAGCCCTCGTTCTCGGAGTTCTCCATGTCCTCCTCGCTCCAGCACAGGGTGAGCTTGTCCTTGTAGGGACGGCCCTCCTGGTAGGGGCAGAACACGGCGCAGTTGCCGCACTCGTTGCACATGCCGTCGACGTGGACGACCTGATGCTTGGCGAGACCCGGCACCTTAATGGCAACGTTGGCGCGGTTGGGGCACACATCGCAGCAGACCTCGCACACCGAGCCGCAGCCCAGGCAGCGGGTTTTGGTGCAGTTGCGCTTGTCGCGGCACAGCGACCCCTTGCGCTCGTAGCAGGTGTCCTCGCGGCCGGCCTGAGCATTCTGGTCGGCGTACTTGTTAAAGTCCACGCCGGCGATGGCACGGGCGACCTCGGCGGCATCGGCGATAGCCTCGACCACGGTGGCAGGACCGCGACGGCAGTCGCCGGCAGCCCAGACGCCCTCGACGCCAGTGGAGGTGGCGGCAAGGCGGCCGCGACGGTCGTGCTCAACGCCCGCGGCATCGTACAGGCTGGCATCGATGCCCTCGCCCACGGCGCAGATCACCGTGGTGGCGGAAAGCTCGACGGTCTCGCCCGTGGCGACGGGGCTGCGACGGCCGCTTGCATCCGGCTCGCCAAGCTCCATGACGTCGCAGGTCAGCACGGCGCCGTTAAGCGCCTTGGGGGCCAGCAGCTCGCAGAACTCAACACCATCGGCAAGAGCAAGATCAAGCTCTTCCTCGTCGGCGGGCATCTGCTTCTTGGTGCGGCGATACACCAGGCGCACGTTCTTCACGCCAGCCAGGCGCTTGGCCACGCGAGCCGCATCCATGGCGGTGTTGCCGGCGCCAATGACCACGACGTCCTCGCCCAGCTCGAGCTTCTCGCCCCTCTTGGCGGCCTCGAGGAACTCCAGCACGTCGAGCTCGGCATCCTCGCCCAGGCCCGCAGAGCCGGGCATCCAGGCGCCGGTGGCCACGACCACGTCGGTAAAGCCCTGGGCCTTGAGCTCGTCAATGGACTCCACGCGGGCATTGAGCTGCACCTTGGCACCAAAGGCCAGGCAGAGCTCGGCATCGTGGGAGATGTCATCGCTCGCAATGCGGAACTCGGGGATGACGTGACGGACCACGCCGCCGAGCGAATCGCGGGCCTCGAAGATGGTGACGGGCACGCCAGCGCGCGTCAGGAAGAACGCCGTCGCCAGGCCGGCCGGGCCGCCGCCGATAACGGCAACGTTGCGCTCGCCGTCGTTGGCGATGGCCTGGGCGCGCAGCTTGGGCAGCACGGCGGTCATGGCCTCGCGGGCGGCCTTGAGCTTGCTGGCGCGGATCTGGGCGCCCTCGGGCTCGTAGAACGCACGCTCGCAGGCACGGCCGCAGGGATGCGGGCAGATGGTGCCGGTAATGAACGGCAGGGCGTTGCGCTCGATGATGATGTTGAGCGCGTCCTCGTAGCGGCCCTCGTCAACAGCCGCCAGATAGGCGGGAATATCCTGCTGGATGGGGCAGCTCGTACGGCACGGTGTGGTAAAGCAGTCGGAAAGCGGGCTCTTGCCGGCGACCTTGCGGTCGGGCAGCGGACGCAACGGCTTCTTGTAGAGCGGATTGGTGAGCGAGTCGGTCTGGATCGCGGTCACAGCCTCGAGCGAGACGCCCGCGAACGGCTTGCCATCCAGGTCGGTAAACTCGCCGGCCATCTGGCTAAAGCGCTCGTAGCCACCGGGCTTGAGCACGTCGGTCGCCAGGGTGACGGGCCAAATGCCGGCATCGTACAGGGCGCGGATGTTGTAGACCGTGGCACCGCCGGAGTAGCTGATACGCAGCTTGCCATCGAACTGCTCGGTAATGCGACGGGCGGCCTCGATGGTCAGCGAGAACAGCGAACGGCCGGACATGTACATCTCGGTGGAGGGCAGCTCGTTCCTCGTCACGTCGACGGGGAACGTGTTGGTGAGCTTGACGCCAAACTCCAGGCCGTGCTCGGCGCACAGGGCAATCAGGCGCTCGAACATGGGCACGGCGTCGGCCCACTGCAGGTCCTCGCGGAAGTGCGTGTCATCGAAGACGATGTAGTCAAAGCCCAGCTCGTTCAGGCGCTGGCGGGCAAACTCATAGCCCAGCAGCGTGGGGTTGCACTTGATGTAGGTGTTGAGACCCTTCTCGGTAATCAGATAGGTCGCGATGCGCTCGATCTCGGCCGGCGGGCAGCCGTGCAGGGTAGACTCGGTGATGGAGTTGGAGATGCGTGCCGGGATGGACTCGACAAACGCGGCGTCGACATGCTCAAACTTGTCCAAGTTAGCGAGCGCCCACGTGCGACACTCGTTCCAAACCTCGGAGCCGCTGGCGTCCTTCATGCCCTCAATGTACGCATCGACCTTGGGGCTCTTGATGCCCTCGAGGTCATAACCCACGGACATGTTGAAGACAAAACCATCCGGGCTGCCCAGGCCGTACTCGCGAGCGATCAGGTGGCAGGCAAACCATGCCTTCACGTACTCGGCAAAGGCCTGCGGAACCTCGAGCTCGGTCGACCACTCGCAGTTGTAGCACTCGTCCTGCGCCACAATGCAGGGCTTGTTAACGCACTTGGAGAGCTCCTCGCCGTCCATAACCTGAACGGTCTTAAGCTCAAAGAAGCGGGAACCAGCCACATAAGAGGCCACGATGTTCTGGGCCAGCTGCGTGTTGGGGCCGGCGGCCGGGCCAAACGGAGTCTCGATGCGCTCGTCAAAAATGGGAAGCGCGCCCCCCTGGTTGGTCGTGACCATCTTGCGCACGCCAAAGATGGCGTCCTGGGTCTTATGCTCCTCGATGATCCAGTTCATCAGCTGCGAAAACGGGATCGGCCTCATGATGTCGCTCATAGTGAGCTCCTCTCTGTAACGCCCGGCGAGACCGCGCGGCGGGCGCAAATACGGTGTAGCGCTAGCACAGCGCCGGCGACCCCGCGGAGGTCGCCTATACGCGCGTCGGATGCGGCGAAACATCCGACGCGCGCGAATCTACTTGTAATTAGTAGGCGCGATCGTTGAGCGTGCTCCAGAGCTTCTTGGACTCAGCCATGGTCCACGCGTTGATCTTTTCCTCATCAATCCCAACGAACTCGCGATCCTTGTACAGGACGCGGCCGTTGATGATGGTAGTGCGGCAGTTTTTGCCCATCATGCCAAAGAGCATGTGGCCGTCGATGTTCTCCTCGCTCAGCGGCGTAAAGGGCTTGTAGTCCATGACGATGACGTCGGCGGCAGCGCCGGGCTCAAGCACACCGAGCTTGCGATCGAAGTACTTGCTCGCCATCTTGGCGTTGTTCTCGAACAGCATGGTCATGGCCTCGCACCAGCCCACGTTGGGCATGGCGGCGTTGTGGCGCTGAATGATCAGGAAGACCTTGAGGCTCTCGAGCATATCGTGGGTGTAGGCGTCGGTGCCCATGCACACGGGGATGCCGCGGCGGAAGAACTCGAGCACGGGGGCGCAGCCCACGGCGTTGCCCATATTGGATTCGGGGTTGTTGACCAGCCAGGTGCCGGACTCCTTGACGATATCCATCTCGGCGGGCGTCACGTGGATGCAGTGGCCGAGCATGGTGTCGGGACCCAGCAGGTTGTGCTGCAGCAGGCGCTCGACGGGGCTGATGCCACCGCGGTTGAGGCGGGAGTCCCACACGTCGTTCATGCCCTCGCACACATGGATGTGGAAGCCGGTCAGGCCGTTGTTGGCCTCGGCCATCTTATCCATGGTCTCGTCCGACAGCGTAAAGGTGGCGTGACCGCCAAACATGGCGGCGATCATGTGGTTGTCGTTATCGCGACGCTCCTTGGCGGCCCACTGGGCAAACTCGGCGTTCTCGGCAATGGCCTGGTCACATTTTTCCTGACCGCGGCGGTCGGAGACCTCGTAGCACAGGCACGAACGCATGCCAAGCTCCTGAGCGGCGTCCTTAATGGTAAAGAGGCTTCCCGGGATCTCGCAGAAGCTCGCGTGGTGATCGAAGATCGTGGTGACGCCATCGCGGATGGAGTCAAGAATCGTGGCATAGGCGCTGGCCTTGGTGCCGTCGAGCGTCAGATTGTCGTCGATCTTCCACCACTGCTGCTCGAGATTCTCCAGGAAGTTGGTGGGGTTGCAGCCCTTAATGGCAAGGCCGCGGGCCAGACCCGAGTAGATGTGGGTGTGGCAGTTGATGAGTCCGGGCATGATGAGGTTGCCCCGGGCATCGACGTACTCGGCATCCGGGTACTTGGCCTTGAGCTCGCACTCGGGACCTACTTCGACGATCGTATCTCCGTCAATGGCGACCGCACCGTTTGGAATGAACGGGGCCTGAGCATTGCGGGTAAAGACGGAACCGTTAGCGACCAGAAGCATAAATGCTCCCTTCAACATCAGGGGCGGGGTTTGACACCTCTGACATGGCGGAGTGCGAAGCGCCGGCCTACACCGGAAACGGGCCCTCTCCCGTCAACGCTTCACCAAAGGGACAAACCCTTTGAAGTGCGGCTTGGCGCCGCATGACGTCGGCGGACGAGGCGATGCGCCCGCCGACGAATAGCACCGAATTGGTTACTTCTTGCTCTCGGGCAAGACCAGATCCACGGCAGCGTCCTTGGCAGCATCGATGTGCTGAGCCACGACCGGCGTCTGCGGAAGGATCAGGTTAAGGACAATGGCCATGATGGCGGTGGGGGTTACGGCATTGGAGCCGATGACGGTGGGCACCCAGGTGGGCATACCCTCACCGGCAAGGCAACCGCTGGCCATCCAGATACCCAGGCCAAAGACGACGGAGGTACCGACGATGGTGGTGGTGCGCTGCGTGAGGCCCTCGCGGGTGAACATGCGCACACCGTTCATGGTGATGGTGCCAAAGACGCCGACGGTCGCGCCGCCGATGACGGGCTGCGGGATAGCGGAAAGGACGGCAGAGAGCTGCGGGAACAGACCGGCGATGGCAAAGACGGCCGCGATGATCACAAAGACCCACTTGTTGACGACCTTGTTGGAGCAGATGATGCCCACGTTCTGGCCAAGGGCGCTGGTGGGAAGACCGCCCAGCAGGCCGCCGACCATAGAGGTGAGGCCCTGGGACACGATAGCGCCGGAGAGCTCGCGCTCGGTGGGCATACGGTCGATGGAGCCCAGGCAGGCGGCAGAGACGTCGCCGATAACCTGGATGGCAACCATGGGGAACACGACGGCAAGGGTAATGCAGACCTCGGGATCAAACTCGAGCGCATAGGGCATGAGCTTGGGAAGGGCGAAGACCTGGGCGGTGGCGACGCTGGAGAAGTCGATCATGCCAAAGGGGATGGAGACGATCATGCCAACGATCATGCCAAAGAACACGGATCCCAGCTTGAGCGTGCCCTTGCCAAAGTTGGCGAGCGCAAAGACCACGGCGAAGGTGATAAGAGCGACGCACCAGGCCTGCGGGGTGCCCCACAGCGGCGTACCCATACCGCCGGCCATATACTTGACAGCCGTGGGATAGAGAGAGACGCCAATGGAGAAGATGACCGTACCGGTCACGACAGGCGGGAACAGCCACTTGATCTTGCTGTAGGCCAGACCAAAGAGGACCGCGACGGCGCCGCCGACGATCTCGCCGCCCAGCAGCGCACCAAAGCTAAAACCCGAGGCACCCATGGCCTGCAGGGCCGGCAGGAACGCGAACGAAACGCCCATGACGATGGGCAGGCCGCCGCCGATGCGACGGAAGGGAGCGAAGGCCTGAAGGGCCGTGTCGATCGCCGAAAGAATGAGCGCGACCTGGATGATGTCGGTGCTCTGCTGGCTATTAAAGCCGTAGACGCCGGCCATGATGACCGCCGGGGTAATGATGCCGGCAAACGATGCCAGTACGTGCTGAAGGGCACACGGGATCATTTCCTTAACGGGAGGCATGCCTTCGCGAGTGAACAGGGCTTCAGTGCCGTTCGTAACCGTCTCCTGGGTCATTTGACCACCAATCCTCGAAGTAGTTGTTTTCGCATCTAACGCTCTATTGTGACGCAGTGCGGGGTTGAGGTTGTGCCTTCATTGCATATCGTATTAAAGATGATTCTCATTCTCAATAATAATTTTTTGTTATCAGACTATTCTTCAGCTGAAATAACGCATTTCCGCAGGTCAGGAAAGTATCTGGTCAAAATAACATCTAACTTTTCTTTTGGTCGACCGTTTACCGCCAAATTCCTACCGTTCGTCTGTATTACGCAATGTACCTGCGAATATGCGAGATGGTGGGCAGCGTGTTACCATGAGAAAAAATTGTTATGAACATTTCCGATTTCACCCAAAGGAGTTGCCCGTGAACGAGACCGTACGTCGCTTTTTGCCGATGGTCGATTTTCTGGAGCAGATACTCGGCAAAAACAGCGAAATCGTGCTGCACGATTTCTCGGATCCCGACCACGCCATCGTCGATATTCGCAACGGCATCGTGAGCGGCCGCAAGGTCGGCGGTCCCGCCACCGATCTGGCACTCAAGATCATGCACGACGCCAAGTATCGCGACCTGCCGTTTATTACGGGCTACGAGGGGCGCGGTGCCGGCGGCAAGACGTTGGAGTCGGCGACGTACTTTATCCGCGAGAATGACGAGATCGTCGGTATGCTCTGCGTCAACACCGACCTCTCGACCGTACGCTCCATCAACGCCATGGCGCAGCAGCTCATGGCGTGCTTCGACGCGGCGCCGACGCGCACGGAGCCCGCCCCTATCGAGGTCGAAAGCCTTTCGGAGTCCACACAGGAGCTCATCGACCGCAGCATTGCCGAGTTGCTGAGCGCGCGCGGGCTGGATATAGCGTCGCTTGGTCAGAGCGACCGCGTGGACGTCATTCGCCACCTCAACGGCAACGGGGTGTTCATGCTCAAGGGCGCCGTGGCCTGCGCCGCCACCGCGCTGGGCATCTCGGAGCCCAGCGTCTACCGCTACCTGCAAAAAGTCCGCAAGGAGGGCTAACGAGCAAAATGGAGCGCGGCTCCACAAGCGATCCGTCACTTAACAAAAGACCCTGCAGCTCGCACGCGCTGCAGGGTCTTTTTGCATGTCATGTTTAGTTGTTGCCAACGCCTTAGAGAGCGGCGACGACCTCGATCTCGACCAGACCGCCAGCCGGAAGGGCGGCAACCTGGAAAGCGCTGCGCGCGGGGAACGGGACCTCGAACTTGGAGGCGTAGATCTCGTTCACGGCAGCGAAGTCGGCAATGTCGGCCAGGTAGACCGTGGTCTTGACGACATCGGCAAAGGTAGCGCCGGCAGCGGTCAGCAGGGCCTCGACGTTGGCGAGGGACTGCTTAGCCTGAGCCTCGACGCCCTCGGGCATCTTGCCGGTCGCGGGATCGATGCCCAGCTGGCCGGACAGGAACACCATGTTGCCGGTCTGGATACCGGGGGAATACGGGCCGATGGCTGCGGGTGCGTTATCGGAAGACACGACGGTCTTGCTCATGTTTTTCTCCTTACGATCAGATAGAGAGCGTGAGCGCGGCGTTCGCACCGGGAGGCACAATTCGGTCTGAACACCGCGCTTGATTTGGGATAGTACTCAAGGTTTCTGTTTGATGCAAGAATATTATCAGCTGGAGAGAATATTTTATCGCCCAACGGCGCCCGTTGGCAGCTGAACGGTTCTCCACGGGGTCAGCCAGCCTAAGCTGCTGAAGACTTTATCCCGCTTGGAGCACGGGCATCGCCTGCCGCAACGGCACCACTATACTTTTGAATATCTGAGCATTTTGAAAGGCAGGATATGACCGCAACCGCCAGTCGAACCACCAACCGCAGACCCGAGCTTTTGGCGCCCGCCGGAGGCCCGGAGCCCTTTGCCGCCGCGCTCGCCGCCGGGGCAGACGCCATCTACTGCGGCATGGGCAGCTTCAACGCCCGCCGCAAGGCCACC
>CALLST010000283.1:0-12260 GCA_938011875.1 uncultured Collinsella sp.
AAGGTCAATGCCGCCGTGTTTCAAGGCACCTTGCTCGCTCTGGCGGGTTTTCGCTGTCCGCGCCAAAACATCGGCGTTACCGGAACACTTGGCACTTGGGGACGTTCCTTTTGTGCCGGCAGTTTGGGACACTCCTTGCATTAAGAGGCTGGCGTGCGTCAACCTGTTCACATTGCAGCAAAAAAATCGCCCCGTTCTCGGTTGAGGACGGGGCGATTCGTCTTTCGGACTTGTGCAGCCAGGCTTATGCAAAGCGGGCGACGAGTTCCTGGAGCACATCGGTCATCTTGACGAGCGAACTGACCGGGACGAACTCGTTGACGCCGTGGTAGCAATAGCCGCCGGTGGAAAGGTTGGGGCAGGGCAGACCGCGGAACGACAGCTGCGCGCCGTCGGTGCCGCCGCGAATCGGCAGCACTTGGGGCTCAACGCCGCAGGCAAGGTAGGCTTCCTTGGCAACATCAATAAGCTCGGGATAGTCACGAACGATCTCGGCCATATTTCGATACTGCTGCTTAATCTCGACCGTCACACGCTCCTCACCCAGACGCTGGTTGAGCATCGAGGCGGCGGCATCAATAAGGTCGAGTTTCTGCTGGAACTTGGCGGCGTCATGGTCGCGGACGATATAGCGCGCTGTGGCGTGATCGACGGTCGCAGATACACCCTCAAGGTGATAAAAGCCCTCGTAGCCTTCCGTATACTCCGGGCGCTGCACGTAGGGGAGCAACGCGTTGAAGTCGCAGAACAGATTGCCTGCGTTGACCATACGGCCCTTGGCGTCGCCCGGGTGGATGGACTGGCCCTCAAAGCGGACGGTCGCCTCAGCGGCGTTAAAGCACTCCCACTCCAGCTCGCCGATGGGGCCGCCGTCGACCGTGTAGGCGTACTTGCAGCCAAAGGTATCGATATCCAACAGCTCGGCTCCGTGGCCGATCTCCTCGTCAGGGCAGAAGCAAATGCCGAGTGCGGGATGGGGCAGAGAAGGGTCCTGAGCGATACGCGCGACAAGCGACATGATCTCGGCGACGCCTGCCTTGTCGTCTGCGCCCAGCAGCGTGGTGCCGTCGCTGCAGACCAGGTCCTCACCCGCGAGGTCATTCAGGGCGGGAAGCTTGGCGGTACTCATGGCAACGGGTTTACCGTCAACCGTGCCGCAGACCAGGTTGCCGCCTTCGTAGTGCACGATGTGCGGCTTCACGCCGGCGCCCGGTGCAACTTCGGTGGTGTCGAGATGGGCGATCAGGCCCAGGGCGGGCTTGTCCTCAGCGCCCGCACTTGCGGGGATATGCGCGCAGACATAGGCGTGCTCGGTCACGTGGGCATCTTCCGCACCAAGCTCGCGCAGCTCTTCAGCCAGCACGTTGGCAAGGTCAAACTGAACGGCGCTCGAGGGTACCTGGTCGCAGTTTGCATCCTCGGACTGCGTGTTGATCTGGACGTAGCGCAAAAAGCGTTCGAGGACATCGGGGCTCGTGGTGGTGTTTTCCATAAAGACCGCTCCAATCTTGGTCGTCGTGTGCAACAAGAACTCTAGCACGGTATGCCACGGCATACCACGACGCTTGGATGGGGTAGAATCAGCCATTGAATGCAGAAGGGACGGAAGATCATGGATACGACAAATAGCTCGCGCGAACTACATCTGACGGTGGCGAACGAAGACTACTTGGAGTGCATGGTTCGCATTGAAAGCGAAGAGGGGGAAACCAACGGCGTGCGATCGGTCGACATCGCGCAGCGCCTTGGCGTCTCCAAGGCATCGGTCAATAAAGCGGTTTCGGCGCTCAAGGCATCCGAACTTGTCGAGCAATCGCACTACGGCAAGGTAGTCCTGACCGATCGCGGCCGCGAGGTTGGTACGGCTATCTGGTACCGTCATCGCCTCATCCGCACGTTTTTGGTTCAGGAGCTCGGTGTCGAATTTGAGCGAGCCGATTCCGAGGCCTGCATGATGGAGCATGCGCTTTCCGAGGACACGATGAACCGCTGGCTCGCCTATCTCGAAAAGCAGGGAATCAGCGTCGAGGAATAGCGGGATATATATGGATACGAGTTATTACAACCGCTTTGGTGCCGAGGAACTTACGCGCCGCTTGTCGAGCGAGACCTTGTTGGCGCAGGGCCCCATGGGCAGTGTTCTGTTGAGTGAGTACGATGCCGCCGACATTCCACCGGCGTTTTGGAATCTGGCAGAGCCGCAGACCGTTTCTCGTATCCATCGCTTGTATGTCGCCGCCGGCGCGCAGGTGCTCATTACCAACACCTTTCAGGCATCGAGCTATGCCCTCAAGCACGACCAGATTGCGCCGTCCGTGGCGGAGGTCAATCGCGGGGCCGTCGACGATGCCCGCCAGGCGCACCCTCAGCTGCTGCTAGGCTCGATGGGCCCGATCGGTATTGAGTGGTTTGCCGAGGACTCTGCCGAGTATCGTGAAATCCGAGGCATTGCGCGCGAACAGGCGCACGCCTTGCTCAATGCTGGTGTTGTCGGTCTGCTGATCGAGACGGTGACGTCTATCCGTAATTTGCAGCCCATGCTTGCCGGCGCCCTAGATGCCGCCGACGGCATGCCTGTTCTGGTGAGTTTTGTCGTTGACGATAAAGGCGACCTGTTGGGCGATGGCCTTAACATCGAGGCAGCCGTTTTGTACGCCGAAAAACACGGCGCAAACTCGGTTGGTGTTAATTGCTGTTCGCTTGCGGCCGCGAACGCGGCGGTGCCCAGGATGGTTGCATCGGCGACTACTCCCGTCACGGTGCGTCCCAACGTGGGCGATCCGGTCCAGACTCAGGATGGCCCCGTATGGCACGAGAACCCCGAAGCTTTCGCGCGCGCATGCATCGAATGGAGGCATGCCGGCGCCGCAATGGTGGGCAGTTGTTGTGGAACCACGGCAATCACTACGGCAGCGATGGCCGAGGCGCTCGATATATAAAGGGTAAAACCGCTCCATACGGGGCGGTTTTTTTATTGCTTGCATGTCCTCGGCAGCATTTGCCCAAATGGTGAATGCTGGTGCCGGCAGGTTGTCGAGTGCGTGTTGCGGGTATACCTCATGCGTACCATGATCCAAACACTGTGAGGTGTCTGCGCGTGTGCGCGATAATTCATTTTGGAACTGACGGTTGGCGCGCTCGCGTCGATGAGGACTTCACTGCCGATAACGTTGCCCGTATCGCCGATGCCGTCGGCGAGTTGTGGCAAAAGACCAATCCGGGCAAAACGGTATATATAGGGTTCGACACCCGGCCCCTGGCGCGCGAGTTCGCTGAGCTTGCGGCGGGCGTGCTAGCAGCGCACGGGCTAGACGCCGTGCTCGCTTCGCGACCTGTCCCGACCCCTGCCCTTACGTGGGCGGCGGCTTATGACGGTGAAGCGTGCGGCGCGCTCATGGTGACGGGGTCCCATCATCCGCAGGGCTATCTGTGCCTCAAGATTCGCATGGGTGACGGCTCGACCGCCAACCAGGATGTCATCGAAGAGCTCGAAGAGACTATGGCTCCCGAGCCAATGGGGCTCGAGGGGCAATATCGCACCGCGGATATCATTCCTGACTATATGCAGGCGGTGGCATCGTTTGTCGATGCCGAAGCCATCCGCGCCGCGCACTTGCGCGTGGTTGTCGATCCCATGGGCGGCGCAGCCCAGGGCTATCTAGCCGACTTGTTGCGCGAGCTTGGCGTTGAGGTGCACGAGATTCACGCCGGGCAGGCGTCTGACCAAGAAGATATCTGCCCCGACCCCGTTGAACCGTGGGTGGACGCTTGCGAGCGCACGGTTATCGAGGACGGAGCTTGCGCTGGCCTGGTGACCGACGGCGACGCCGACCGTATCGGCGCGGTTGACGAGCGCGGCAGATATATACATCCGCATCAGATCATGGCGCTCGTTTTGGGCGACTTGGTTCAATTTCGTAATTTGGAGGGGCGCGTCGTCGTCAATCTTTCATGCTCGACGCTCGTGCGTCGCATTGCCGAGGCGCTTGGCTGCCGCGTGACCGTCAAACCAGTCGGTTTCAAATATATAGCGGCAGAGATGAAGAAGGGTGGCGTCCTCATAGGCGGCGAGGAAGCCGGTGGTATCGGCATCGCCGCGCATATGCCCGAGCGCGATGGAATCCTCGCCTGTCTGATTCTGTGTGAGCTTATGGCAAAGACGGACGCGCCTTTGGGCGTTCTGGTCGACCAACTCGAGGACAGTTTTGGTAAGACGAGTTACGGTCGACGCGATTTGCGCCTTGAGGCCGAAGATGCCGAAACGTTACGAACCCTGCTGCCGGGCGTAAACCCCAAGTCGATTTGTGGCAAGGTGCCGCAAAACGTTAGTCATATGGACGGCTTGCGTCTGTCATTTGAGGATGACACGTGGCTGCTGGTCCGTCCTAGCGGGACCGAACCAGTGGTGCGCGTCTACGCCGAGGGGTTCTCGGTGGAAGAACGTGATGAGTTGCTCGATGCTGGCTGTGCTTTAGCTAGGGGAACGTATCCGCTTTAACCATGAGACTGCCTTATATAAAGAGATGCTCGGCGAGCGGTAGTTAACGGCTGGCAAACGTTAGTCGGATTACAAGATGTGTAGGAAATGTGTACGCCCAGATTCCCGCCCCCGGGGCCCCTCCGGTCTGGCAATATATCTCCTTGCCGCGCGGCCCGGTGGAACCGGATCAGCCGCGGGGCGTGCACCTTGAGAACCGGATACTGCGAGGATGGACACACCAGATGTGTCGCATCCGGGCAGACATCGAACCATTTGAAATGGTCTAACTTGGATTTGTTTTTCGCAAGGCCGCCGAGAGGCGGCCCCGAGAAATTCCTTTTCCTATACTAAAACCATATGAATCGAACGGAACCGATCAGCGATGAACTGAGAGGACCGGACGGGCTCGAAGCCCAAATATTTTGGACGGAGAGTTCGATCCTGGCTCAGGATGAACGCTGGCGGCGCGCCTAACACATGCAAGTCGAACGGCACCCCTCTCCGGAGGGAAGCGAGTGGCGAACGGCTGAGTAACACGTGGAGAACCTGCCCCCTCCCCCGGGATAGCCGCCCGAAAGGACGGGTAATACCGGATACCCCGGGGTGCCGCATGGCACCCCGGCTAAAGCCCCGACGGGAGGGGATGGCTCCGCGGCCCATCAGGTAGACGGCGGGGTGACGGCCCACCGTGCCGACAACGGGTAGCCGGGTTGAGAGACCGACCGGCCAGATTGGGACTGAGACACGGCCCAGACTCCTACGGGAGGCAGCAGTGGGGAATCTTGCGCAATGGGGGGAACCCTGACGCAGCGACGCCGCGTGCGGGACGGAGGCCTTCGGGTCGTAAACCGCTTTCAGCAGGGAAGAGTCAAGACTGTACCTGCAGAAGAAGCCCCGGCTAACTACGTGCCAGCAGCCGCGGTAATACGTAGGGGGCGAGCGTTATCCGGATTCATTGGGCGTAAAGCGCGCGTAGGCGGCCCGGCAGGCCGGGGGTCGAAGCGGGGGGCTCAACCCCCCGAAGCCCCCGGAACCTCCGCGGCTTGGGTCCGGTAGGGGAGGGTGGAACACCCGGTGTAGCGGTGGAATGCGCAGATATCGGGTGGAACACCGGTGGCGAAGGCGGCCCTCTGGGCCGAGACCGACGCTGAGGCGCGAAAGCTGGGGGAGCGAACAGGATTAGATACCCTGGTAGTCCCAGCCGTAAACGATGGACGCTAGGTGTGGGGGGACGATCCCCCCGTGCCGCAGCCAACGCATTAAGCGTCCCGCCTGGGGAGTACGGCCGCAAGGCTAAAACTCAAAGGAATTGACGGGGGCCCGCACAAGCAGCGGAGCATGTGGCTTAATTCGAAGCAACGCGAAGAACCTTACCAGGGCTTGACATATGGGTGAAGCGGGGGAGACCCCGTGGCCGAGAGGAGCCCATACAGGTGGTGCATGGCTGTCGTCAGCTCGTGTCGTGAGATGTTGGGTTAAGTCCCGCAACGAGCGCAACCCCCGCCGCGTGTTGCCATCGGGTGATGCCGGGAACCCACGCGGGACCGCCGCCGTCAAGGCGGAGGAGGGCGGGGACGACGTCAAGTCATCATGCCCCTTATGCCCTGGGCTGCACACGTGCTACAATGGCCGGTACAGAGGGATGCCACCCCGCGAGGGGGAGCGGATCCCGGAAAGCCGGCCCCAGTTCGGATTGGGGGCTGCAACCCGCCCCCATGAAGTCGGAGTTGCTAGTAATCGCGGATCAGCATGCCGCGGTGAATGCGTTCCCGGGCCTTGTACACACCGCCCGTCACACCACCCGAGTCGTCTGCACCCGAAGTCGCCGGCCCAACCGAGAGGGGGGAGGCGCCGAAGGTGTGGAGGGTGAGGGGGGTGAAGTCGTAACAAGGTAGCCGTACCGGAAGGTGCGGCTGGATCACCTCCTTTCTAGGGAGATAAATCTTCTAGAGAGATCAACTTAACTCGAATAGAGGGCAGGAGCCCGTCCGGTGGATGTCGCCCGGAGGAAGTCCCCGCAGCACCCGGTCCCCGGGGTCGCACCCGCGTACCTTGAGAGCCGCATAGCGATAGGAGAGAGATGGAAGATCCAATTCTTCCAGACTCGATTCTTTTCTGCGATTTAAAGACAGAATGATAGCAATCATTCATCCGATCCAAACAAGAAGAATTCACTTATATATGAGTGAGGAGCATCTGATCGCGAGCACAGTGAAGACACTGTGCCGCGGTATGAGATACCCGAATTGCGACATACGAGCGCTATTCATGATATCGATTAATTAACTTTAGCGACACGTGGATATCCCGCGGGCCCGAGAGCGGTCCCGCAAGATACCACGGGCGCACGGCGGATGCCTTGGCACAGGGAGCCGATGAAGGACGCGGCAAGCTGCGATAATCCCCGGCGAGGAGCACACATCCTTCGACCCGGGGGTCTCCGAATGGGCGAACCCATGCACAGCAGTGTGCATATCCCCCCGCTGAACACATAGGCGGGGGGAGGACAACCCGGGGAACTGAAACATCTAAGTACCCGGAGGAGAGGAAATCAATCTCGAGACTCCCCGAGTAGCGGCGAGCGAAAGGGGACCGATGGCCAAACCGTCGAGCGGGCATACCCGGCAGGGGTTCCGCCGACGGGGTTGCAGGGCCGCGCATCCGGGGGCTGCCGCCCCCGGGCGCAGGTCCGGCTGGGGAGCGGAACGGCATGGGAGGGCCGGCCGCAGCGGGTGACAGCCCCGTACGCGAACCCAGACCGGACGGCGCGACGCGGTCCCTGAGTAGGGCCGGGCACGTGAAACCCGGTCCGAACCTGGGTGGACCACCATCCAAGCCTGAGTACTACCCTGTGACCGATAGCGCACCAGTACCGTGAGGGAAAGGTGAAAAGCACCCCGGGAGGGGAGTGAAACAGTACCTGAAACCGTGCGCCCACGAGCAGTCGGAGCACCTTTATGGTGTGACGGCGTGCCTTTTGTAGAATGAGCCAGCGAGTCGCTGGCGCGGGGCGAGGTTAACCGAAAGGGAGCCGGAGCGAAAGCGAGCCTTAACAGGGCGACTTGAGTCCCGCGCCGCGGACGCGAAGCCGGGTGAGCTATCCGTGGGCAGGCTGAAGCGGGGGTAAGACCCCGTGGAGGGCCGAACGCACGTCGGTTGAAAACGGCGGCGATGACCTGCGGATAGGGGTGAAAGGCCAATCAAACCCGGAGATATCTCGTTCTCCCCGAAATAGCTTTAGGGCTAGCGTCGCGCGTTCACCGCCGGAGGTAGAGCACCGGATGGACGAGGGGGCTTCGCCGCCTACCGAATCCAACCGAACTCCGAATGCCGGCGGCCCAGAGCGCGGCAGTCAGAGCATGTGGGCTAAGCTGTGTGCTCGAGAGGGAAACAGCCCGGACCGCCCGCTAAGGTCCCCAAGTTCCAGCCGAGTGGCAAAGGATGTGCGTCCGCCCAGACAACCAGGATGTTGGCTTAGAAGCAGCCATCCATTCAAAGAGTGCGTAACAGCTCACTGGTCGAGTGGACATGCGCCGACAATACACGGGGCTAAGCTGGACACCGAAGCGGCGGGATTTTAATTCATTAGAATCGGTAGGGGAGCTTCCCATGGGCGGAGAAGCCGGAGGGCGACCGACGGTGGAGCGCATGGGAGTGAGAATGCTGGCATGAGTAGCGAGAGACGAGAGAGTAACTCGTCCGCCGTGAACCCGAGGTTTCCTGGGCAAGGCTAATCCTCCCAGGGTCAGTCGGGGGCTAAGGCGAGGCCGGGAGGCGTAGCCGACGCGCAGCAGGCAGACATTCCTGCACCGCGCACGCGGCGCTACGACCGACGGGGCGACGGATGGGGGTGGCTCGGCGGGGTTCTGGACGTCCCCGTGATGGAGCGCGGCCCGCGGACCAGGGAAATCCGGTCCGCACGAGGGCGAGGCTCCGGACGAAGCGATTGAGCGAAGCGAGTGAGCCCGAGGTCCCTAGAAAAACCCCTAGGCAGGCGCGTGCGCGCCCGTACCGCAAACCGACACAGGTGGGTGGGTAGAACATACCGAGGCGATCGGGTCAACCATGGTCAAGGAACTCGGCACAATGGCCCCGTAACTTCGGGAGAAGGGGTGCCCGCGCGTACGTGAACCGGCTTGCCCGGGGAGCGGAGGCGGGCCGCAGTGGAGAGGCCCAAGCGACTGTTTACCAAAAACACAGGACTCTGCAGAAGCCGCAAGGCGACGTATAGGGTCTGACGCCTGCCCGGTGCCGGAAGGTCACGCGGAGGAGTTAGCCGATTCGGCGAAGCCCCGAAGCCAAGCCCCGGTAAACGGCGGCCGTAACTATAACGGTCCTAAGGTAGCGAAATTCCTTGTCGGGTAAGTTCCGACCTGCACGAAAGGCGCAACGACTTGGGCGCTGTCTCGACCATGGACCCGGTGAAATTGCACTGGTCGTGAAGATGCGACTTACCCGCGGAAGGACGGAAAGACCCCGTGAACCTTCACTGCAGCTTGGCATTGGCCGCTGGTCCCGCGTGTAGAGGATAGGCAGGAGGCATCGATCCGGAGGCGCCAGCCCCCGGGGAGCCGCCCTTGGAATACTGCCCTCGCGCGACCGGCGTCCTAACCCGAGGCCGTCAACCGGCTCGGGGACCGTGCCAGGCGGGCAGTTTGACTGGGGCGGTCGCCTCCTAAAGGGTAACGGAGGCGCGCGAAGGTCCGCTCGGGACGGTCGGCAACCGTCCTTTTGAATGCAAGAGTACAAGCGGGCTTGACTGCGAGGCCCACAAGCCGAGCAGGTGCGAAAGCAGGCTCTAGTGATCCGGCGGCCCCGAGTGGGTGGGCCGTCGCTCAACGGATAAAAGGTACTCCGGGGATAACAGGCTGATCTTGCCCAAGAGTCCACATCGACGGCAAGGTTTGGCACCTCGATGTCGGCTCATCGCATCCTGGGGCTGGAGCAGGTCCCAAGGGTACGGCTGTTCGCCGTTTAAAGCGGTACGCGAGCTGGGTTCAGAACGTCGTGAGACAGTTCGGTCCCTATCCTCCGTGGGCGCAGGAGAATCGATGGAGGCTGCCCCCAGTACGAGAGGACCGGGGTGGACGCACCTCCGGTGAACCGGTTGTCGACCAACGGCACGGCCGGGTAGCCGCGTGCGGCGCGGATAACCGCTGAAGGCATCTAAGC
Organism: uncultured Collinsella sp.; assembly: GCA_938011875.1. GTDB lineage: Bacteria > Actinomycetota > Coriobacteriia > Coriobacteriales > Coriobacteriaceae > Collinsella. Next base: position 9,653 of record CALLST010000283.1, read on the forward strand.
GGGAAGCCGTTCCAGGGATTAGTTCTCCTTCCGGTAAGGGCCCAGGTAGACTACCTGGTCGATAGACGGCAGGTGCAAGGACGGCGACGTCCTCAGCCGAGCCGCACTAATCGCCCGAGCTCTTCCGGAACCGCACCTCGCGGCCCGCGGGACATGCGCTCACGCGCGGTCCGGGCACGAGGATGCCCCCGAGTCACCTCCCCTATGCGCCATGCGGCCCCCAGGGCACGCGAGAGAGACACCCGGACACCGTAACGGTGGGCGCCGCCCACCGGTCAGCGGCCAGAGCATGGGGGGCACGCCCGGTCCCGTTCCGAACCCGGAAGCTAAGCCCCATCGCGCCGAGAGTACTGCGGGGTCAGCCCGTGGGAGGCCAGGGCGCCGCTGACCGGTGGACGGCACCGAGCCGTACGCTTGAACTTGGAAGGGGGAGGCCTCGCGGCCTCCCCCTTTTTTTGCGTTACAGATGACATTCTCTAAGCAATTTAATCAATCCAATCATCCACCGGTGAATATAAACGTTCACCGTTCTGTGGCCGGTTCTCTGTTCTCAATGGACTAATATTTGCTTTAGCGCGCTGATGCGCTTGTCCTGTTTTATACGGGTTGTTTTATTGATTGTGACGGAAGGACTCACATGGCAGATGTTCATGAGCTGCTTGATACTTGGATTGCCAATGTCAAGGACGAGGAGCTCCTCGCTGAGCTTAACACGATGAAGGAGCAGGGTGATGAGGACGCCATCACCGACGCTTTCTTCCAAGATCTCGCCTTCGGTACCGCCGGTCTACGTGGCACTATCGGTGCAGGCACTAACCGTATGAATATTTATACGGTCGGTCGCGCGACGCAGGGATTCGCTGACTACCTCAATGCGACCTTCGAGCATCCGACGGTCGCCATCGCTCGCGATAGCCGCAATAAAGGTGAGCTGTTCGTTAAGACGACGGCTGCCATTCTTGCAGCAAACGGCGTGACTGCTCTCGTGTATCCTAAGATTTCTCCCGTGCCGACGCTTTCCTGGGCCGTCCGTGACCTTAAGTGCTCCGGTGGCATTTGCATGACCGCTAGTCATAATCCAGCGCCTTATAACGGCTATAAGGCCTATGGCCCCGACGGCTGCCAGATTACCAGCGAGGCTGCCGATGCAATTTCTAAGGCTATCGCCGAGACCGATACGTTTACCGGCGTGAAGTCCATGGACTTCGATGAGGCTCTTGAGCAGGGTCTGGTCAAATGGATCGATGACTCGTGCCTCGAGCGTTATTATGACGCCGTTCTCGCCCGCGGCGTGACCAACCTTTCTGCCGAGGAGATCGCTGGCGCTCCGCTTAAGCTCGTCTACACTCCGCTCAACGGCACCGGCCTCATTCCCGTCACGACGGTGCTCGAGCGCGCTGGCATCACCGATGTCACGGTTGTTCCCGAGCAGAAGGAGCCTAACGGCGATTTCCCGACCTGCCCGTATCCTAACCCCGAGATTCGCCAGGCCATGCAGAAGGGCATTGACCTGTGCGAGCAGGTTCACCCTGATCTGCTGCTTGCAACCGATCCTGACGCCGATCGCGTTGGCGTTGCCGTTAAGAATAGCGATGACTATCTGCTGCTGACCGGCAATGAGATGGGCGTTCTGCTGCTCGACTATATCTGCAAGACCCGCGCTGCTCGCGGTGAGGACCTCACTAAGAAGGTTGCTGTCACTACTATCGTTTCTTCCGCCATGGTTGACGCTCTGGCCGATGAGTACGGTTTTGAGCTCCGTCGTTGCCTGACGGGCTTCAAGTACATCGGCGACATCATTACTTCTCTTTCCGATGCTGGCGAGGTCGATCGCTTTATCTTTGGTTTCGAGGAGAGCTACGGCTATCTGGCCGGCGACCACGTGCGCGACAAGGACGCCGTGAGCACTTCGCTTTTGATTTGCCAGATGGCGCAGTATTACAAGCTCCAGGGAAAGAACCTTGCCGACGCGATGCACGAGCTGTACGAGAAGTATGGCTACTATCACAACAAGACGATTTCGCTGAGCTATCCGGGTGCTGAGGGTGCGGCAAAGATGGCCGGCATCATGGCCGGTCTGCGCGAGAACCCGCCCGCGGAGCTCGCCGGTTCCAAGATTGAGGCCGTCGTTGATTACAACACCTGCGTGAACGGCCTGCCGAAGGCTAATGTTATTGAGTTCGATCTTGAGGGTGGCAACAAGGGTATTGTTCGTCCTTCTGGCACCGAGCCCAAGATTAAGCTGTACATCTTCGCAAAGGGCGCGGATGCCGCCGAGGCTGATGCGGCACTTGACGCGATTGAGGAGTCCGGTCGCAAGCTATTGGCCTAAGGCTTTGAATGCCTAAGTCTATAGATAGACGAAGGAGGGGATCTCGGAAACGAGGTCCCCTCTTTATTACTGCTAAATACAGCTGAGAATTACAAACTGTGCAGGAAATGTGTACGCCCAGATTCCCGCCCACGGCGCCCCTCCGGTCTGGCAATATATCTCCTTGCCGCGCGGCCCGGTCGAACCGGGAACCGGCGCAGGCGTGCACCTTGAGAACCGGATACTGCGAGGATGGACACACCAGATGTGTCGCATCCGGGCAGACATCGAACCATT
>CALLST010000284.1:0-5302 GCA_938011875.1 uncultured Collinsella sp.
GCCATCGACATCGACCTTCACCTTGACGGTGCAGGCGTTGATCTCCTCGGATTCGTCGACATCGGTCATGACGCCGGTCTTCTTAAGGTACTTGGCGCCGATGGTGCCCATGTCCATGAGGCAGACGGGCTTGGCGTCGCGGCCGAGTTCGTGGCGCATCTCCATGTAGCGGTCGAAGGCCTGCTGCACCACGGCGTCGTCGATCGTCACGTCGTCCAGGACGGTGCCGAAGGTGGTGTGGCGGCAGTGATCGGACCAGTAGGTGTCGATCACGCGGATCTCGGTGATGGTGGGGTCGCGATCCTCATCGCGGAAGTACTGCTGGCAGAAGGCGATGTCCGCCTCGTCCATGGCAAGACCGCGCTCGGAAATAAAGGCGGCAAGGCCGGCCTCATCGAGCTCGCGGAAGCCGTCGAGCACTTCGACGGGCTGAGGCTCGGGGGTCTCCATGTACAGCGTCTCGGGCAGGTCGAGCGAGGCGATGCGCGCCTCGACGGGGTTCACCACGTAGTGCTTGATGGCCTCGATGGCGGCTTCGTCCAGAGTGCCCGAGATCATATAGACCTTGGCGGAGCGCACGGCGGGGCGCTCGCCCTGGCTGATGAGCTGCACGCACTCGCTGGCGGAGTCGGCGCGCTGGTCAAACTGGCCAGGCAGGAATTCGACGGCAAAGACGGCGCCATCGCTTGCGGGGAGCTCGTCGTAGGTCACATCGACCTGGGGCTCGCTAAAGACGGTCGGCACGCAGGAGCGGAAAAGCTCCTCGTCGATGCCCTCGACGTCGTAGCGGTTGATGATCCTCAGGGCCTCGATGCCCTTGATGCCGAGAATTTCGGTCAGCTCGCCCTTGAGCTGCTGAGCCTCGACGTCGAACCCGGGTTTCTTCTCCACGTAGATACGAGAGACCATTGGTTCCTGCCTTCCTGATCGGTTGGGCGTACGGTACGGTATGCGGCAGCGGTCGGTTTGCGGGGTCTGCCCTGCGGTCGCCTTGAGCCACATGTTTGTAAACCTCACTATGATACGACAGCTCGTGGCGCGTTGAGGACGGCGAGGGTGCTACAGTGAAGCGCAAACAAGAGAAAGGCATCACATGGCATTCGTTTCACTCGCCATCATCGCGCTCGTGGCCTTTGCAAGCCCCTTCATCGCCTCGGCGATTCCCGGAAAGCCCGTTCCCGAGACGGTCTTTTTGCTCGTGTTCGGCGCGGTGCTGGGCCCGCATATGCTCGGTCTTATCCATGTGGATGCCGAGGTCTCGCTGGTGTCCGAGCTGGGTCTGGCCTTTTTGTTCCTGCTTGCCGGCTTTGAGATCGACCCTAAGAACATTACGGGTGTGGAGGGGCGCTACGGCTTGGCGACGTGGGCCGTCACGTTTGGCATCGCCTGGCTTGCCGTGCGCTTTACGCCGTGGTTCTCGGTCAGCCATTTCGACGGTATCGCCGTGACGCTCGCCCTTACTTCCACGGCGCTCGGCACGCTTGTGCCCATCATGCGCGAGCGCTCGCTCACCGGCACGCGCGTTGGCGACTCGATTCTCGCGTATGGCACTTGGGGCGAGCTCGGTCCCGTGCTCGCCATGTCGGTGCTGCTGTCTGCCCGCACCGGCATCCAGACGCTCGTGATTCTTGGCCTGTTTGCTGTGGTCTGCGTGCTGCTGGCCGTGGTCCCAAGTCGTTCCAGGCGCGTCGGCAGCCGCTTCTTTGCGTTTGTCGAGGAGCGCGCCGATACCACGTCGCAGACCTTCGTGCGCCTGACGGTGCTTATTTTGGTCACGCTCGTGGCGTTCTCGGCCGTCTTTGATCTCGACATCGTGTTGGGTTCTTTTGCCGCCGGCTTTGTCCTGCGCTATATCATCCCCGAGGGCAACCATACGCTCGAGACCAAGCTCGACGGCCTGGCCTACGGCTTTTTGATTCCGGTGTTCTTTACCGTATCGGGCGCAAAGATTGACCTGACGGCCGTGGCGTCGCGTCCGGGCTTGCTCGCGGGCTTTATCGTGGCGTTGCTGATTATTCGTGCCGTGCCCATCCTCATCTCTATGGGCATTTGTCCTGCGACGCGCGATGTGTCGGCGTATGGTCGCATTACCGTGGCCCTGTACTGCACCACGGCGCTTCCGATCATCGTTGCCGTGACGAGTGTTGCCGTCAACGCGGGCGCGCTGTCGCAAGATATTGCGTCGGTCATGGTTGCCGCCGGTGCCATCACGGTGTTCTTGATGCCGCTGCTCGCGCAGCTCTTCTACCGCGTGGTCGATGCCGCGCCGGTCGCCGCCGTGGCAGAGGTTGCCGAGCATCCTTCCGACGCGCTCGATATTCTGCGCGCCCATCACGATTTGGCGAGCCTGCTCGCGCGCGAGCACGAGCTGCTGACCTCGCATGGACATGGTCGCGTATTCGAGGGCTTGCCTACGCTCGATACGATTGCCGAGCGTCTTTCCGCCGAGGCAGCGAACGGCCACATCGATGCCCGTATCGTGGACGCGGCACATCTTCTTGCCGATAAGACCTATGGTGATGAGCTTGACCCGTCCGAGCTGACTCCGCGTGAGCGCCGCCGCCTGGAGCGCGCCAAGCTCGCCGTGCACGAATATCGCCGCCGCATGCTGGAGCTCTACGCACGCGACGAAGCCCAGGACGACGACGGCAAGTAGTCGATACTCTCTCGGGGAAGCCGCGTCCCGCTTTGAAGGGTTCAAAATGGGATGTGGTTTCCGAAACAGGGGCCGTTGGGAAGCTGTGTCCCGGAATGGGCGCTCAGAGTGGGATGCAGTTTCCGCAAGGAGGTCCTGGGGGAAACCGTGCCCCGTTCTGATCCGAAATACTGGGACATAGTTTCCCTTTCATAACAGGAGAAGGCGCGCTGTCTGCAGTTGATTCAGACGGCGCGCCTTTTTGGTTGAGCTATGTTGAAGCTTGAAGCCAAAGCTTGTGGCTCCTTAGGAGCGGGCGGCTCCGTCGACGGGGAGCACGGCGCCCGTGACATAGGATGACATGTCGCTCGCTAGGAAAACGAAGGCGTTGGCGACATCCTCGGGCTCGCCCATGCGGCCGAGCGGAATAGTGGCGACGATGGGCTTGATGACCTCTTCGGGCAGGTTGGCGACCATATCGGTCTTGGTTACGCCTGGGGCAACGGCGTTGACGCGAATGCCCATGGGGGCGAGCTCGCGCGAGAGCGACTGGACCATGCCGTTGACGGCAAACTTAGACGTGGGGTAGCCGACGCCAGAGGGCTGGCCGTACTTGGCGACCATCGAGCTTGTGGTAGTGATGGTGCCGCCGTGGCCGGCCTCGGTCATGATCTTGGCGGCAGCCTGGTGACCGTTAAAGACGGCGACGACATTGAGATCCATGACCTTTGCAAACTCCTCGGCCGTGTAATCCAAAAGGGGCGAGCGCTGGGAGATGCCGGCGTTGTTGACGACCGTATCGAGACCGCCCATGTCGGCTGCGGCCTGCGTAAAGGCTTCGGTCACGGCCTCGAGTGAGGTGAGGTCGCAGGAACGGCCCCAGACCTTGGCGTCGGGATAGGCGGCTGTCAGCTTCTCAACGGCCGCGTCGGCAGTCTCCTGGCGCGAGCCAAAGACGGTGACGGCAGCGCCCTCCTCGATAAAACGGCAGGCGATCGCATAGCCGATACCGCGCGTGCCTCCGGTGACGATTGCTTTCTTGCCCTCGAGCAACATGGTGCCTCCATTCTTCGGGGTGGACGTACGCAGCACAGCGTAGCGGTAGCCGGAATCGGCCGCGTTTGCATATCGGTGAACGGTAACCCGCGTTACCGATGAGCGGCTCGCGCAAATGCGCTCTGCCGTTGTGCTTAGGGCAGGAGACAAAAGGGCTCCCATCCCACATCGGACGGGAGCCCTCAAAGCGCGTATTGCTAGGCGTGCGTTGGGTTAGTTCGCCATGACGCCTTCGGTCCAGGCCTCGACGTCCTCGATGCGCAGGACGTTGGCGACTTCGGCCACGCAGTCGACGCTGGCAAGCTCGGCGGCGGCAGCCTGGACGTCCTTCTCGAGCGCGCGGTGCGTCAGGAAGATGACCGAGCAGGCATCGCTGACGCCCGACTTGCCGTCCTCGACCTGGTTGATGAGCGAGATCGAGATGTTGTGCTTGGCAAAGATATCGACCGTCTCGGACAGGGCGCCCACGCGGTCGGCGACCTTCAGGCGCACATAGTACTTGGTCTGGAGCTCGTCCATGGGCTTAAAGGCGAGGTTGTGGCCATAGGGCTCAATCTCGGGCAGCGGAGCCACGCCGCGGCTGATCTGCTCGGAGAGCGACAGGATGTCGCCCACGACGGCGCTCGCGGTGGGGAAGGAGCCTGCGCCGGCACCGTAGAACATGGTCTCGCCTACGGCGTCGCCTACCACGTAGACAGCGTTCATGGCGCCGTTGACCTTGGCAAGCATGTGGTCGGCGGGGATCAGCGTGGGATGCACGCGGACGTCGACGCCGGCGTCGGTGTTGCGGGCGATGCCGAGCAGCTTAATGGTGTAGCCGAGCTCACGGGCCTGGGCGATGTCCTCGGCACCGATGGTACGGATACCCTGCTGGTACACATCGTCGGTGGTCACGCGGGTGCCAAAGCCGATGGAGGCGAGGATTGCCGTCTTGCTGGCGGCGTCGAAGCCATCGACGTCGGCGGACGGGTCGGCCTCGGCATAGCCCTTGGCCTGCGCGTCGGCAAGTACGTCGGCGTAATCGGCACCTTCGGCGTCCATGCGCGACAGGATATAGTTGGTGGTACCGTTGAGAATGCCGGCGATGGTCAGGATCTTGTTGCCCACCAGATCGTGCTCAAGCGTGCTCACGATGGGGATGCCGCCGCCGCAGCTGGCCTCGCACTTAATCTGCACGCCGCACGCGCGCGCCTTCTCGGCGAGCGTCTCGACGTGACGGCCCAGCAGGGCCTTGTTGGCAGAGACGACGTGCTTGCCGTTCTCGAAGGCGGTGGTAAAGATCTCGGTCGCGGGGTGCTCGCCGCCGATCAGCTCGACGACGATGTCGACGGCGGGGTCGGTGACGACGTCGTGCCAGTCGCTCGTAAAGGCCTCGCGCTCAATGCCTGCCGCCTCGGCCTGCTCCCAGGCAAGCGCGCAGGCGCGGGTCAGCTTAAGGTCGATGCCGTAGGCTGCCAGGTACTCATCGTGGTGGCTCTTGATCAGACGGGCCACGCCGCCGCCGACGGTTCCCAGACCGATCAGACCGACGTTCACGGTGCGCAGGGGTTCGCTCATAGATAGCTCCTTCGTGCATCTTATGGATGGATTAACCGCTTAAAGGTTGAGTGC
>CALLST010000285.1:0-6378 GCA_938011875.1 uncultured Collinsella sp.
TAGCACAGCAATAATCAGTGTATAAATATACACCTGTAATTTTTTTGACGGGTTCATAGTTGCTCGATTGGTAGCGAATTCCGCGCAAACCGTCACCAAACTCCACTTTTGCCGCATCTAAAGGTTATTTTTGCGCAAATTTTTGGATGCCGATAGTCACAATGGGCAGGAGGCTGGTACCCACCGGAGAGGGCAACGCCTACATTTTCATAACGTAATAGCCCGCACCCCTCACTGCCGTCTCGAGTGTGTCGCGATCAACCGGGCGCTTCGAGCGCACGCGTGCCGTGTGGTCCGCGTACGTTACCGTAGCCCACACGCCATCAAGCGCATTGAGGGCATTCGTCACATTCCGGGCGCAGCCGTCGCAACTCATGCCGCCGATAAGGAGTTCCTCACGATAGGGGTAGTGGGACTCGTCGGTGTCTGCCACCACAACCTTTTTGGCCTTCTTACCGCTCGCGCCATCGCTGCAACAACTCTTCCCGTGTGTCGTAGCGGCAATGCGACGCAGTCCTAAAAACATGCCGACGGCAATGACGGTCAGCACGATGAGATTCGCAGGGTTGAGCAAGTCACTCATGCGTTCCCCTTTCAGTAGCACTATCTAGATACCCCCATGGGGTGTCCCCATCTTAACCCAAAATCATGTCCGTTCGGTCAATTAGTTTTCCTCTTCAAACTTTCTTGTTGACCATGGCTTACTTTCGTGTATAAGTTTTCCTAGGCTAACAGTTTAGATCCGTAAGGAGCGACGTGACTCGAACCATAGACATCCCAACGTTTCAGGCAGCAGTCGTGCGCAACTGCTCTCCCACGCTCGCGGGCATCAAGCCGGCATCGCTCTTTACCTATCCAGGCACCTACGCCCACGGGGACGGCTCGACCGCAACAGAAAACATCGCAGAACGCCGAGCACGCCTGCTCAACGTTATCGCCCAGTGCAACCGCGAGCTTGACCCGCTTGGCATCCACCTGAGTGTTTTGGTCTGGCGGCCCTGCGGAGCGCTCGTGTATATGTACCGAGCCAAAAGCCTCACCACCTATTTCGCAGACCCTCGCGCCCAAACGGCGCTCGCCTCGGAAGGCTACGACACGAGAGACCTTTCGACATGCCTTGTGCATTTGGCATCACGCATCACGCTCGCGAGTAATAACGTCGCGGAATGCGCCTGTAGCCAGACTCGATGCGCACTACCCCAGCAAGCTAGCTGCAGCAACGACTGCACCTGCGAGTTTCCGCACGAAATAGGCTACTTCCTAGGATATCCCTACGACGACGTGCACGAGTTTATCGTCCAGCGCGGCGAGAACTATAAGGTCTTTGGGGCCTGGAAGGTCTACGCAAATGTCGAGCAGGCACTTGCGACGTTTGATGCCTACCGCGCCTGCACCCAATACTTCACCTTTGTCTATCAGCAGGGCTACAGCTTGGCGCAACTTGCCCAGGCAACCCGATAGAACATAGAAGCCGTGGCAACCTGCCGCACAACTGAAAGGACTCAACATGAGCAAGATCGCCGTCGTCTATTGGAGCGGCACGGGCAACACCGAGGCCATGGCAAACTTTGTCGCCGAAGGCACCACGTCCGCGGGCGCCGAGGCCGAAGTCATCCCCTGCGCCGACTTCTCTGCCGGCAAGGCCACAAACTATGATGCCTTCGCCTTCGGCTGCCCCGCCATGGGCTCCGAAGAGCTTGAGTACGACGAGTTCCAGCCGATGTGGGACGAGGTCAAGGAGACTCTCGGCGGCAAGAGGGTCGTCCTCTTTGGCTCCTATTCGTGGGCCGAGGGCGAGTGGATGGACAACTGGAAGGCCGACGCCGACGAGGCCGGCGTCAACGTCGTGGACTTCACCATCTGCTACGACGCGCCCGACGACGAGGGCGAGACCGCTTGCAAGGCCCTCGGAGCCGAGCTCGCGTAACGAACCCAGGGCCTCCAAGAGAGCCTGCATCAAAGCGCATCCCCATCCCTACAAAAGAGCGGGGCTGGATTCAAGTCCAGCCCCGCTCTTTTGTAACGGCAGTTACATCAACCGGCTACGAGATATTGCCCAAGAACGCCTTGGTGCGCTCGCTCTTGGGGTGGTCGAAGACCTCGCTCGGCGTACCCTCTTCCACAATGACGCCTCCGTCCATAAAGACGACGCGGTCGGCGACATCGCGGGCAAAGCCCATCTCGTGCGTCACCACGATCATGGTCATACCGTCGTGCGCCAGGTCGCGCATGACGCCCAGAACGTCGCGCACGAGCTCAGGGTCGAGCGCCGAGGTGGCCTCGTCAAAGAGCATCACGTGCGGGTTCATCGACAGGGCGCGGGCGATGGCCACGCGCTGCTGCTGGCCGCCCGAGAGCTGGCTCGGCATAAAGTCGATGCGCTCGGCCAGGCCGACCTTGGTCAGCTCCTCGACGGCGATCTTCTCGGCCTCTTCCTTGCTGCGCTTGAGCACCTTTTGCTGCGCAAGCATGACGTTCTTTTTGACCGACAGGTGCGGGAACAGGTTGAACTGCTGAAACACCATGCCCAGGTGCGTGCGCACTTTGTTGAGGTCGACGCCCTTGGCACACACATCCACGCCCTCGACGACAATCGAGCCGCTCGTGGGATGCTCCAGACGATTGATGCAGCGAAGCATCGTCGACTTTCCCGAGCCCGAGGGGCCCAAAACTACGACGCCCTCGCCCTTATGCACATCCAGATCGATATCGCGCAGGACCACGTTGTCGCCAAAGGCCTTCTGGAGGTTCTTGATGCTGACGACGACCTCGTTCGAGTTATTGGTTTCGCTCATGATAGAACCTCCTTACAAACCGGCGATGTGGTCGGCGGGCGCCGCGACGACCTGTCCGGCGCTCTTGGTGGGACGCTTCTTTTTTGTTTCGGCCGTACCCAACAGCCTCGCCTCAAGACCGCTCACCAAGCGCGCAAGCGGCAGGGTAATGACCAGATAGAACAGGGCGGCAACCACATACGGCGTGATAGAGCCCGTCGTGGCCACGATGGTGCGGGCGTTCATGACGATCTCGACCACGCCCACGGCCGCAAGCAGCGACGTATCCTTGTAAAGCAAGATAAACTCGCTGGTCAGAGTAGGCAAAACATTGCGGAACGTCTGCGGAATCATAACGTAGAGCAGCGTCTGGAAGGCATTCATGCCCAGAGAGCGAGCAGCCTCGTTTTGGCCCTTGGGGATCGATTGAATACCGGCACGGAAGATCTCACACAGATAGGCAGACGAATTCATGGCCATGACGATAACGCCCAAGACATAGTCGTCCACCTTGACGCCGGCCAACGGCAGACCGAAGAACGCGATATAGATCTGCAGGAACGCCGGCGTACCGCGAATGATATTCACGTAGATGCCGGCAAGGCAGCGCAAGATGCGCGATTTGGAGATGCGCATGAGCGACAGGGCGAAACCGAAGGGAATTGCCAGCGGAAACGCCACAAGCACGATCGAAAGCGACATGAGGAAGCCCTTGAAGACGATCGGCAGGCTTTGGACCAAAATGACCGGGTTCAAGAACAGGCGCAGGAACATATTGGAGTTCCAAGCCTCGACCCACGGCTGCTCCTTAAGGTCGGCCAAGAAGTTATCGAAGGCCGTCACGCCCTTGATCTCCACCGACGGAATCTTGGAGATCTTCTTGGTCGAGCCATCGGCCAAAGTGTAGGTGCCGCTAAAGGCCTCATCGCCGCCCTCGACGGGAAACGTCACACCATAAACCTCGACACGGAAAAAGCCGCCGGCAGGCGCCGTCTCGCCAAAGTCAATCTTGAGCGTCTGGCCGTCAGCCTTGCACGTGGGCTTCATGGGCGTACGATCCATGAGGTCCTCGCCCGAGAGCATCGTCAATCGCGTGTCATCGGTACCAAACGTCGTGCCGTCGACAAACGTCAGCGAAAGACCGCTCAGCTCCTCGTCGGCATCGGCCTGGACCTCCCAGGTAATGCGCGTCTCGGTACCGCCGACCACAGCGCTGCCCGAACCGGTGTTGGGTCGGGCGGTAATCTTTGCGGTCTCAAGCGCCTGGGCGGTCGTGGGCGCATATGCCCCCACACACACCAGCGCAAGCGCCACGGCCATGACGCAGACTAGCTTTTGGAGCAAGGCGGGCAGTGGAAAACGCTGCTCCGCGGCCCCTTTGTTCAGTCGAGACAAGGTGGCTCCTATCGTAGAAGTTGCCGGCAAAACGAGACGGAAATACTCTCCGTCAAGAGAAGCGCAAAGGCCCTCTCCGCCAAAACGGAAAGGGCCCGTGAGCAATCAAGTAGCTATTTTACTTGATGTTGTACTTAGCCATGAGGGCGTCAACGGTACCGTCGTCGGTCAGGTCCTTGATGGCCTGGTTGATGTCGTCCTTGAGCTTGGTGTTGCCCTGGTTGATGGCGATGGCGTACTCCTCGCCGGTGCTAATCTGCTTAATGGTCTGGCAGGTGTTGAACTGCTCGGCGGTCAGCTGGCTGGCAACGGAGCGGTTGGTGACTACGGCGTCGCCCTTATCGGACTGCAGGGCGCTGAAGCACTCGGTGGCGTCCTTGTAGGGGACAATCTTGGCCTTGGGGAAGTTCTCCTGGGCAAAGGACTCGGCGGTCGAGCCAGACTGAACGATGATGGTAGCGTCGGCGTTGTTGAGCTTCTCGCTGTAGTTGTCGGCCGTGATGTCGGCGTTATCGACCTTGGTCACGATAGCCTGATCGTCCATGTAGTAGGAATCGGAGAACGTGACTTCTTTCTCGCGCTCGGGCGTGTCGGTGATAGCCGCGATGGAGACGTCATATTTGGCGCCCGAAGCGACGCCCGGAACCAGCGTGTCAAAGTCATTGTTGACATACTCGACATCCAGGCCCAGCTTGTCGCCGATAGCCTTGATGAGCTCAAGGTCAAAGCCCTGATAATCGCCGTTGTCATCCTTGTACTCAAACGGAGCGTACTCGGCAGAGGTGCCGACGGTCAGCGTACCGTCCTTGACGAGCGCGTACTCCTTGGAGCCGTCGACCTTCTCGACCTTAGCGTCGTCAGAGCTGCTGGAACCGGCATCAGAACCAGAGGTGGCGTTGGACGAACCGCAGCCCGTCAGAGCAAGGGCGAGTGCCATAGCACCCGTGGCGGCAAATGCGCCAAGCTTCTTCAGCTTCATAATCAGTCTCCTTCCGGTGACCTCGTTTGATTCAGAGGTCTGCAAAAACTGTTGGCTATTATGCACCCGGAATTACGAATCTGCAATGAGAAAACTGATTGAAACAAACCCATAACGTGAATGGAATACTCAACTTTGTGACAGTCATTACTGCTGCAATGACCTTAATAGTCTAATTTCAGTTGCATAACCTGCAAGTTCGTTCGGAGTCTCCAAAATAAACGGCAGCGAACGCAAGTGGCCATTCGATACAATATTCTGCATAACCTGCATACCGCCACCAAATTCCTCGCTGCCAAGGTATCCCTTGCCGATGCACTCGTGACGATCTTTATGGGCGCCACAAGAGTTCTTCGAATCGTTGATGTGTACGGCATGCAAGCGATCGATACCCACCACGCGGTCGAACTCGTCGAGTACGCCGTCCAGATCATGGATGATGTCGTAGCCGGCATCGCTCACATGACAAGTGTCTAGGCAAACGCCCAGCTTGGACGACAGCTCGGGGCGTTTGCCGGCAACACCCTCAATGATGAGCGCCAGTTCCTCAAAGCTGCGGCCCACCTCGGTACCCTTGCCGGCCATGGTCTCGAGCAGCACTGTCGTCTGCTGGCCCTCAAACATCACCTGGCACAGGGTGTCGACAATCATCTGAATGCCGGCGTCGGAGCCCTGCCCCACATGCGCACCGGGATGGAAGTTGTAGTAGTTGCCGGGCAGCGCCTCCATGCGCCGCAGGTCCTCTGCCATGGCCTCCAGGGCAAACTCGCGCGCCCGCTCTTTGGCAGAACAGGGGTTGTAGGTATACGGGGCATGCGCCACCAGCGGTCCAAAGTCGTTTTGCGACATAAGCTCGCGCAGAGCCGACACGTCATCCATGTCAAGTTCTTTTGCCTTGCCACCGCGCGGGTTGCGCGTAAAGAACGCAAAGGTATTGGCGCCAATGGACAACGCCGTCTCCCCCATTGCCCGATAGCCCTTCGTCGTCGAAAGATGACACCCGATCGTCAGCATCCCCAGCTCCCCCTCATCAGTTGCGGTGAAATAGTTCCTGTCGATGCCTTATTCTGCCGCAAACAGGAACTATTCCACCGCAAGTTATTGCGCTTGGACACCGGGGCAGACTTGTCTTCGGTGTCCATTTGTTGCTAGTTGCCGGCCTCACGATGCTGTCGTATGTCGCTCTCGCGCATGCCGACTCAGCACGCGTTGTGCGATACCGCTCATCTT
>CALLST010000286.1:0-1467 GCA_938011875.1 uncultured Collinsella sp.
GGCGCTTGGCATAGCGACGTGAACGCATCTTGATAAGCTCACGGGCCTCATCCATGGTAATAGCGCCACGCAAGGCATCAATAATCTCTTTGTAACCAATTGCCTGCATCGACGTGAGCGCATCGCCCAGGCCCTGGTCCATAAGGCCACGGACCTCATCAACCAGTCCCTGCTCAAACATAAGGTCGACACGCAGGTTAATGCGCTCGTAGAGCACCTCGCGATTACGCGTCAGACCAAACCATAGAGCATGATAATGCTCGCGCGGAACACTAAACTGACTTTTTTGCTGTGCATAGGAGATACCATCATCATGCATCTCGAGCGCACGAATCACACGGCGCACGTTATGGGGATGAATAACAGCAGCCGATTCTGGGTCGCGCTCGGCAAGCAGGGCATGCAGTTCTTCCTCGCCAATACGCTCGGCAAGCTCCTGATAGCCCACACGGCGATCGTCCTCAAGTTCACCCGAGGGAAAATCCATCTCATCGAGGGCGGCCTTGAGATATAGCCCCGTACCTCCGCAAAAAACCGGCAGACAACCCGAACCAATGAGACGTTCAACATGCGCGCGAGCGTCAACCTGATAAAGCGCAGCAGAATATGCCACACCCGGCTCTACAATGTCGACGAGACGCAGCGGCGCCGCACACTCATCGGGCGCCATCTTTGCGGTACCGATGTCCATGCCGCGATAGATTTGCATCGCATCGCACGACAGCACTTCGGACGAAAGACGAGCGGCCAAACGGTCGGCAACATCACTCTTACCAACCGCCGTCGGACCGACGATCGCAACGGCGGAAAGACCTGCCTCGGAAGAAACCATTAGCGCGGCTCGCCCACAACGGAGCCGGACAAATACCAGGTCTTGGCAACGTCAACGTCAACATCAACGATCTTGCCAACAAGCTGATCGATGCTGTAACCCTCGGGGATAGGCGCATGCACGGTCTGATTCTTGGGACTCTTGCCCAGCAGGACCGCGTCGTTCTTTTTACTCGTTCCCTCAAAGAGCGCCGGCACCACAGTATGAAGCTCACCCTGGTTATACTCGTGTGCCGGGGTCTCGATAACCTTAACCAGGCGGTTGAAACGCCCGAGAATAACCTCATGCGGCGTAGGATCGTCAATCTCTGCGGCCGGGGTACCGGCGCGCTTGGAATAGATGAAGGTATAGGCCTGGGCATAGCGGACCGTCTCGGCAAGCGAGAGCGTCTGCTCAAAGTCTTCTTCAGTCTCGCCTGGGAAGCCAACGATAATGTCGGTCGAGAGTGCGATATCGGGCATGCGGTTGCGAATGCGATCGACCAGGTCCAGATAGTCCTCGCGTGTATAACGGCGATTCATCTCTTTGAGGATCCGCGTCGAACCTGACTGGACGGCCAGGTGCAGCTGCGGCATAACAGCAGGCGTCTCGGCCATGGCGTCGATGGTCTCCGGCAGCAGATCCTTGGGATGCGA
>CALLST010000287.1:0-4346 GCA_938011875.1 uncultured Collinsella sp.
TTTTCATCCAGCATAAGGAATAAAGAAGAGCTCCGAAAAGGCGGCAACAGCCAAGTCCCCCATCTATCTCCAAAGTGGCGCGAGGTTTCGTGGCAAAGCCGCGAAACAGCG
The DNA here is from genome assembly GCA_938011875.1 of uncultured Collinsella sp. Classification (GTDB taxonomy): domain Bacteria; phylum Actinomycetota; class Coriobacteriia; order Coriobacteriales; family Coriobacteriaceae; genus Collinsella. Next base: position 112 of record CALLST010000287.1, read on the forward strand.
AAGGGGACAAAAGCCCCCACAACCACGTCCTTCATCCGCCCACACAATCCGAGGACGTAGTCGTAGCAGGATCTGAGGGCTGACCTTCGCGGACACTCCGCAGGACGAAAGAACCCCCGCCGCACGTAGTGCGCAGCGGGGGTTCTTTCATGTCCGAGGACGTCCGCGAAGGTCAGCCCTCAGATCCTGCGGTGGGAGACCTAGGCCTCGTTGTACACCGTCTTGAGCTTCAGCAGGTGAGCGTAGCGGTCCATAGCGGCCTGCTCGTTCTCCTTGAAGAGCTCCTCGGCGCGCTCGGGGAAGGAACGCGTCAGCGAAGCGTAACGGGCCTCGTTCATCAGGAACTCCTGATAACCGCCCGCGGGCTCCTTGGAATCGAGCGAGAACTTCTTGCCGGCAGCAGCCTCGGGGTTGAAGCGGAAGAGGTTCCAGTAACCGCACTCGACAGCCTTCTTCATCTCGGCCTGGCAGTTCTGCATGCCACCCTTCTTGATGGAGTGCATCTCGCAGGGGCTATAGCCGATGATGAGGGACGGGCCGTCGTAGGCCTCGGCCTCGTGGATGGCCTTGAGGGTCTGAGCCGGGTTGGCGCCCATGGCGACCTGCGCCACGTAGACGTAGCCATAGCTCATGGCAATCTCGGCCAGAGACTTCTTCTTGGTCACCTTACCGGCAGCGGCGAACTGAGCGACCTGGCCCAGGTTCGAGGCCTTGGAGGCCTGACCGCCGGTGTTGGAGTAGACCTCGGTGTCGAAGACGAAGACGTTGACGTTGTGGCCGGAAGCCAGGACGTGGTCCAGGCCACCGAAGCCGATGTCGTAGGCCCAGCCGTCGCCGCCGAAGATCCAGAAGGACTTCTTGGTGAGGTAAGCCTTGTCGGCGAGGATCGCCTTGGAAGCGTCGCAGCCGCACTTCTCGAGCTCGGCAACGTAGGCAGCGGCAGCGGTCTTGGAGGCCTCAGCGTCGTTGACAGAGTCGATCCAAGCCTGGCCGGCAGCCTTGAGCTCATCGGACGGACCATCGGCAGCGATGATGTCCTGGGTAGCGGCGATCAGCTTGTGCTGGACGGCCTCGTAACCGACGGCCATGCCCAGACCGTGCTCGGCATTGTCCTCGAACAGGGAGTTGTTCCACGCCGGGCCGTGACCGTCCTTGTCCTTGCAGTAAGGAGCGGTGGCAGCGGGGTTGCCCCAAATGGAGGAGCAGCCGGTGGCGTTGGAAATGAACATGCGATCGCCGGCGACCTGGGTCACCAGACGTGCATAGGCGGTCTCGGCGCAGCCGGCGCAGGAGCCGGAGAACTCCAGGTAGGGCTGCTTAAACTGGCTGCCCTTGACGTTGGCCGCGATGAGCTCCTTCTTCTCGGAGACGTTCTCGACCATGTAGTCCCAAACGGGCTGCTGGTCCATCTCCTGCTCGGTGGGAACCATCTCGAGGGCGCCCTTGGGGCAGACCTTGACGCAGTTGGTGCAGCCCATGCAGTCGAGCGGGGACACGGCCATGGTGAACTTCATGCCCTTGGCCTTGGGGCCCATGGCGTCGAGCGTGCGGGTAGCCTCGGGCGCGGCGGCAGCCTCGTCCTCGGTCATCGCGAACGGACGGATGGTGGCATGCGGGCACACGTAGGCGCACTGGTTGCACTGGATGCACTTGGTCTCATCCCAGTGGGGAACGACCACGGCGACGCCGCGCTTCTCGTATGCGGAGGCGCCCAGCTCAAACTGGCCGTCGGCGCAATCGACGAAGGCGGAAACAGGCAGGCTGTCGCCGTCCATGCGATCGATGGGCTCGAGCAGGTTCTTGACCTGCTGGGCGATAGCGGACTTGGTCTCCTCGGAGAGCTCGACGGGAGCGACATCCTCGGCGGTAGCCCAGTCGGCCGGAACCTCGAACTTACGGAAAGCGGTAGCGCCGGCATCGATGGCCTTGTGGTTGGCGTCGACGATGGCCTGGCCCTTCTTCATGTAGGACTTGGTAGCCGCGTCCTTCATGTACTGCAGGGCGTCCTCGGCGGGCAGGACCTTGGCCAGCGCGAAGAAGGCGGACTGGAGCACCGTGTTGGTGCGCTTGCCCATGCCGACCTTGGCGGCCAGGTCGATAGCGTCGATCAGGTAGACGTTGACGTTGTTGTTCGCGATGTAGCGCTTGGCCACGGCGGGCATGTGCTCGGCGAACTCCTCGTCGCTCCACTGGCAGTTGACCAGGAAGGTGCCGCCCGGCTTGACGTCGCGGACCATCTTGAAGCCCTTAACGATGTAGCTGGGGTTATGGCAGGCGACAAAGTCGGCCTTGGTCACGTAGTACGGCGAGCGAATCGGGGAATCACCAAAGCGCAGGTGCGAGACGGTGACGCCGCCGGTCTTCTTGGAGTCGTACTGGAAGTAGGCCTGAACGTACTTGTCGGTGTGGTCGCCGATGATCTTAATCGAGTTCTTGTTGGCGCCGACGGTACCGTCGCCACCCAGACCCCAGAACTTGCACTCGATGGTGCCGGGGGCTGCGGTGTTGGGCGCATCCTCGGCCTCGGGCAGGCTCAGGTTGGTCACGTCGTCGACAATGCCGATGGTGAACTCGCGCTTGGGCTCGTCCTTCTTGAGCTCCTCGAAGACAGCGAACGCGGACGCGGGAGGCGTGTCCTTGCTGCCCAGGCCGTAACGGCCGCCGACGACCTTGATGCCCGTCTTGCCGGCCTCGTAGAGAGCGGAGACGACGTCCTGGTAGAGCGGCTCGCCGATGGAACCCGGCTCCTTGGTGCGGTCCATAACGGCAATCTTCTTGACGGTCTCGGGGAGAACGTCGACAAAGTGCTTGATGGAGAACGGACGGAACAGGCGGACCTTGACCAGGCCGACCTTCTCGCCGTGAGCGTTGAGGTAGTCGATGACTTCCTCGAGCACGTCGCAGAAGGAGCCCATGCACACGACGACGCGGTCGGCATCGGGAGCGCCGTAGTAGTTGAACAGGCCGTAATCGGTGCCGAGCTTCTCGTTGATCTTCTTCATGTAGCCCTCGACGACGGCGGGAAGCTCGTCGTAGACCTTGTTGCAGGCCTCACGGTTCTGGAAGAAGATATCGCCGTTCTCGTGGCTGCCGCGGGTGTGCGGGTGCTCAGGGTTGAGCGCGTGGTCGCGGAAAGCCTGGACGGCGTCCATGTCGCACATCTCGGCCAGATCCTTGTAGTCCCACATGGCGACCTTCTGGATCTCGTGGCTGGTGCGGAAGCCGTCGAAGAAGTTAAGGAACGGGGTCTTACCCTCGATGGCGGCAAGGTGAGCCACCGGCGAGAGGTCCATGACCTCCTGGACGTTGCCCTCGGCGAGCATGGCGAAACCGGTCTGGCGGCAGGCCATGACGTCGGAGTGATCGCCAAAGATGTTCAGGGCGTGGGAAGCGACGCAACGCGCGGAGACGTGGAAGACGCCCGGGAGCTGCTCGCCCGCGATCTTGTACATGTTCGGGATCATCAGGAGCAGACCCTGAGAAGCCGTGTAGGTGGTGGTCAGAGCACCGGCGCCCAGCGAACCGTGAACGGTACCGGCTGCACCTGCCTCGGACTCCATCTCGACGACCTTGACCGGGGTGCCGAAGATATTCTTGCGACCCTGGGCCGCCCACTGGTCGACATGGTCGGCCATCGGGCTGGACGGCGTAATGGGATAGATTCCCGCTACCTCGGTGTACGCATACGAAACATATGCGGCCGCCTCGTTGCCGTCCATAGACTTAAACTTACGCGCCATATACCCCTCTCCTCTCATATAGGCATACAGGCCCCGGCGATCGCCGGGATGTTGGCGTGATGGGATTTTCGCTGTTGCTTCCAATCATCTGGCAGGCAGGCTCAGCAGCAGGTACATGGCGTGGAGAGAAGGCATGCCGAGGCGAGGAGGGCTGCACGCGCTCCACAAGCCCAGCTACCCGTCTTGCACATGACCGAGCGCCGCAAAGGCCGCATGCCGGATGCTCCCGGGCACGCCCCGGCGATGGGAAGCGCCCGCAACGGAAATCCGCATGCGGGTTTATTGTACCCCGCCGTCAAGTGTAATTTCGGCAAATATAGGCGGGCGGTAAAGGTTTACCTTGGGTGACTGCCAAGGGCCAAAATGGCCCCTCCATCCCTGGGCGACCGGCTCTGGTGCGCCAAGGAGTGTCCCCAAGTGCCGGCAGAGACGATATGAGCAGGACATAAAAACATTGAGAGCCCCTGCTGCATGAAAGACCGCGGATTAGGCCGA
>CALLST010000288.1:0-2275 GCA_938011875.1 uncultured Collinsella sp.
AACCTGCTTGTGAAAAACTTCTGGCACGATTGCCGATTCCCCGCGGTTTACCAGTTCACCCATCAATATCGCCCGACTTTCCTCTTGAGGAGTGCATCTTTATTGCATTTAGTTTAAAGCCTCGCGCGGACTCGAATTTCAATGTCACCTAGCGCCTTCGTGCAGGATTCCCGAAGTGACTAAAATGTGACCATAGAGGCAGTTTTAGCGAACCCCATGGGAGTGACACGCATGGACAACAGCACCTTGTTGTTCCAGGACAAAGGTTCGGGCATGTTTAAAGACGTCAAGATCTAGCCTAACCGTATCGAGGTGCTCAAGAATGGTACTTTCGGCGGCAAGCATATCGAGATTGTCTACCTTAAGGACATCACGGGAGTCAACAGGATCAAGGGCCGCGACGTTTTTCTGCGCAACAGATTGTTGACTGCCTGTGTCTTTAGCCTGAGTAGCCGTGCGAAGGCCCAGGAATTTGTGAACGCGCTGAACATGGTGATGTAGCCGACGTCGGCGTTCGGGCCAGACTTACGCCCGCGCATCTGGCGGCACGGTGGCTGGTCGTTCAACCTGCGAGGCGTTGCTCCTTCATGTCAAAAATAGGGGCGCAGAACGGTATTCTGCGCCCCCCAATCAAATCGATGTGTCCAAAAAGGCCGGCTGGCCTATTCGTCAACGTCTCCATTGTCCTCGCGGTCATTGGCAAGCATTGCCGTGCCGGCGACCGTCGTCGCCACGGCGGCAGCGGCGAGCCCGGCGGCGATACCAGAGCCGTCGCCCGTGTCGGCGAGTTTTCCGGTCGCGCCCTTGCTCTTGTTGCCGCCGCCGTTCTTGTCGGCGCCGTCTGCGTTGGCGCCGGTACCGGTGCCGGCGCCGGTACCGCCCGCGTTGCCCGAGGCTGCAACGGTAAAGCTTGCGGCTCCGTCGGTGGCAAGCGTGTAGTTTTGCGCCGCGTCGCCCAACAGGCCTTTCGCACGCACCCAATACGTTCCTGCGGCAAATGTTTCGCCCTCGGCCATTGCCGTGCCCGGAGCGCCGTCCGCGTCGTGCACAAACTCGAGCTGGGCCGTGCAGGCATCGGTTTCGAGCTTGCCCTCGAGTGATGCCGCAATCTTGGCGCGCACGTCTTCGCCGGCCTTAAGGCCTTCGAGTCCCTCAAAATGGGGCGTCAGCGCGCGTGGATCGATATCGATGGGCACAAAGCCCTGCAGCCCCGTAACGGTCTCGTTGCCCAGGGCGTCGACATCCACATATTCGATGGCAAACGCATGTCCCGAGGCTGCTACGTTGAGTACGTTGCTGCTATCGACGAGGCGGAAATGACCCTCGCCAACGGTCTTGCCGTCCTGGAGCGAGGCGTCGCTCAGCGAGTCGCCATATGTCATGTGCATGCGGGCTGGGAGGTAGCACGAAGCCGTCTGCTTGTGCTCCGTATCGTAATTGCGCTGGTAGATGCTCCGGGCCAGTGCCGCATCAACAAAGTCGGATGCGATGATGCCAATGTGCTTGCGGCAGTCCGCCTTTGTGCTCTCAACTCCGGTATTGTTTATATACGAGCTCTTGTACAGGTGCTCGTTGACCACTCGCGCTGCGGTAAAAGGGTTGTTTTGCGTGCAGCTCGTGTAGTTGATAAACCAGCAGCGCTCCGTTGCCTGCACCGTTGTCCCGTCCGCGGCAGTGATATCTACGGTGCTGCGCTCGAACTCGGACGCTGCCTTCAGGGCCATATCGACCCAGTCGATCTTACTGGATCCCGTGCAGTCGTAATGGTCTTGGGCATATACCTTGGTGCAATAGGGCTCTTTGTCGCCCGCATTGCCCGTAGTCTCAAAGCCTCGCGCGTCTTGGACGAGGCACATCGACTGCCCGGAATGCGCCTTGATTTTGTCGTCCCATTGGGTGAGATCGAGGCCCCACGTGTGGCCGCTTACGCTGTTGCCGGCGAGTACAAATCGACGCAGCAGGACGATCTTTCCGCGCACCTCGTTCAGTGTGGGGACATGGCTCGACGTATAGAACAGATCGGAGTTATTGTCCATAACATTGGCGAAAGCCGTCGTAACACTGTCGTCGGTGGCTTCGTCGTTGCCTCGTGACACAAGCATGATGAGCGCTTCTGACGGGTTTTCGTTCAAAAATGTTTTGAAGTAACCGATGGCATGGGAGAGCTGCATATAGCCCCCGTCTTTTTTGAGCAGGTAGCATATTCCATGGTCGATGCCGGGGTCGCCGTTCTTGTCGTTCTTTCCAAGTCGGATATCAAAATAGCGAATGCCTT
>CALLST010000289.1:0-1657 GCA_938011875.1 uncultured Collinsella sp.
GCCCCGCAGTGCCCGCTTCCCCCGAGAACAATTATCAGTGCAGGTAGAAAGCTTGCCGATTTTTGAAAAAGATGGGTGTGGTCGGCCTCATCGAGTTCATCGTAGTAAATCGGCCTTTTTCTTGGCATGCGGCGAGTTAAATGCCAGTTCCCGTGTTGGAATTGCCCTGTCCATTCGTGAGTTGCGGTGAAATCGGGACTGTTAGACGCTCCAAGGTCCTCAACGGTCCGTATTTCACCGCAACTTGGAAGGGGCGAGCGGCGTTGGCCAAGCATTGTTGACGGGTTGGAACGGCTTAGGCTTGTTTGCGGCGCTTCCATTGCTTTCGGCACCAGCACATGAGTGCCTCTATGAAGGGAATCGTGATGAGGATGACCCATGCGGGATGGGGCTGTGCCAAACAAAGCCACATATAGAGGAACCAGGCAATGGCGGCTGTTGCACAGACGACGCCGATCAGCTTGGAGAGATGATGTCGGTCGATAAAGTCGCCCATCGCCTCGTAGACGGGAATCAGAAAGACCAGAAAGAGCCCCATACCCCACGTGCCGCAGATGATGCCGAGCGCGAGATAGGCGAGGACGACAAGTGCAGGAAAGGGAAACTCGTTCCATGCGCGACCGATCTTGGTGTGGAAATGCTTGCCATGATGGTCGAGCTTGTCGTGTGCCTCTTTCCAGCTGGAAAACGTCTCGCCGTCGATGGTGACGGTGCCGTCGCCATTGGTACGCACGCTATGTCCATCGTCCTCTAGCGTATCGATATGCAATCCGCCCGGCCCCACATGGACCTCTTCACCCTTGCGCTCGTTAGCCACGTGGATACCGCTCCAACCAACATGAACCTCTTCACCTTTGTTGGGGTCGACGACGTGAATGCCGCGTGCAAGGGAAATGTCGACAAGTGGCTTGCCGTCAGGATCCACGTGCTCGGTAGAAGACTCGGTGCCTTCAGTCTAGTCGTAATTATTTGCGTCAACGTCATCGTCGGCCGAGGTGTCGACATCGCTAGCCGCTTCCCCATATAGCAACTCATCCAGTGACACGCCATACAGCGCGGCGAGTGCAATAAGGTTATCGGTATCGGGCGAGGATTCGCTGCGTTCCCATTTGCTGACAGCTTGGCGGCTTACGCCCAACTGGGCAGCAAGAGCCTCCTGGGAAAGACCGGCAGCTCTGCGGCGATCGACGAGGCGCTGTGCCATCGCAAGATCCATAGTGGTTCCTTTCATGTGGCGACCGTAATCGAATGAGCCGAGTATGCCGAGAATAACCGGTAGCGACCACCATTTCTAGTTAGAATCTGCCCCAACCCTACCGCAACTACGAGTAGCAACCCCCTAATGGCCTGCCATTTCATGACAAATGTTAGTACGCATAACAGCCAAGAGCCCTCTCAATACGTTGCGGTGGAATAGTTCCTGTTTCATGGCTCTGCTATGCCAAACAGGAACTATTCCACCGCAACTTACTATCAGGCCACGCACCCGCAGAGTAGCTACGGGTGCCTAGGGTAGGATGCGGCGTGCATTTTTGGGAGTTTTCAGCAGCCGAGGGGTAGCGCGCAGAGATGTGGTGTAAGAGGCGGGGCATGCCCCGCATCCGCCCTTTCTTGAAAGGGAGGGGACACCGCCTAGAATTCGTCGTTGGAGTAATGA
>CALLST010000290.1:0-3631 GCA_938011875.1 uncultured Collinsella sp.
CGTGCCCTAAAGCTACCATTGTCGTCCCCGTTTACAACTCTGCGCGCTCCATTCAGCGATGCCTCGATTCGCTGCTGGCCCAGTCCGAGCGCTCGATTCAGGTTGTGTGTGTCAACGACGGTTCGACTGATGATTCGTTGAACGTGTTGCGTCAGATTGCGCAGGCCGACGATCGCGTACTGGTGATTGACCAGGAAAACGCGGGCGTCTCGTGCGCTCGAAATGCCGGTATCGATGCCGCCGAGGGCGAGACCGTCTTTTTTGTGGATGCCGACGATTACATCGATGCCCAGACGGTCGAGCGCGTGCTGCATGCCATGGAGTCTGCAGATGCCGAGGCCGCCGTTTTTGGCGGCGTCTGTGAACCTGCCGATGCTGCCCCCAAACGCGTCCAGCAACTCATGAGCCCCAAAGCCGGTACCTTCGGCGCCCGTGATCCCCAACTGCTGTTCCATTCGAATGCGCAGCCCTATGCCTGTCGTGCGGCTTTTTCGCGCGAGCTGCTCAATCGCGAAGGCATTCGCTTCGCCCCCGGTTTGGCTTTGGGCGAGGACGTCGTCTTCCAATTTGCGGCTTATGCGCTTGCCCGCAGGACCGTCGTCATGCCGGACAAGTTCTACCACTACGTGATGGAGAGCGAATCGGCGACGCACGAGTTCAACAGTGCCGAGGCTCGTGCCAAAAAGCTTGACGCCCACATGAGGATGCTCGAGGAGGTCTTGGAGGACTGGGCGGCCTACGGTCTTTTGGACCTGTGTCCCGGCGAGCTGATAACTTGGTTTTTGGACCTAATTGTGTTCGACCTGGCGCGCTTGGATGCCGATGACTTCCATCGCGTGGCGGCTCGCGTCAACATGGACCTCGCGACGTTTTTGGGAACGAAGTGGGCGGATATGCCCGCTAGGGGTGCCGTTCGCCGTGTTGCCCACAAGCTCGTTGTGGCGACCTCGGGCGTTTCGATGGCAGACGCCACGCTGTTCTATCTTTCGACTCGCGGTCTCAAAGCTTGCCTGGAGCGCTTTATCTAATTCCAAGCGTTGTCGCCCGCCGCAACTCGGCTGCTAAAATAACCCTGTTACACGCTATTCAACAGGAGGTTCTCTTGCAGAACTCTGATACCCCTAAAGTTTCGCTGCTTGTCCCCATTTGCAATGTCGAACGCTACTTGCGCGAGTGCCTCGATTCCGCCGTGGCGCAGACGCTCAAGGACATCGAGATCATCTGCATTAACGACGGGTCGACCGATAGCTCGCCAGATATCATCCGCGAGTACATGGAGCGCGACCCCCGTGTAAAGATGATCGATAAAGCCAACAGCGGCTACGGCGACTCGATGAACCGCGGCCTGGAGATGGCGCGCGGTGAGTACGTGGGCATCCTTGAGTCCGACGACTTTATGTTTGAGGATTCGCTCCAAAAGCTGGTCGCCAAGGCCGATGCCGAGCATGCCGATGTGGTGAAGGGCGACTTTTACCTGTATTGGTCTACGCCCAGCGAGCGCCGTGAGCTGTTTGGGATCATCGACGAGCATATGACGGGCGCCGCGTATCGCCCCATCGATCGCCCGGGCATCTTCTACCGCAAGCCTTCCATTTGGTCTGCCATCTATCGGCGCGAGTTCCTCAACGCCAATCAGATTCGGTTCCTTCCCACGCCGGGCGCCTCGTATCAGGACGCAGGCTTTAACTTTAAGGTTTGGGCTTGCGCCGAACGTGCCGCGTTTATTGCGGACCCCATTTTGTGCTATCGCCAGGATAACGAGAAGAGCTCCGTTAATTCGCCCAACAAGGTGTTTTGCGTGTGCGACGAATATGCCGAGATGCAACGCTTTTTGGACGATCGTCCCGAGCTCAAGGCTCAGCTCCAGGGCATTTTAATGCGCATGAAGGTCGATACGTACCGTTGGAATGATGAACGTCTGGTCGATGAACTGCGTGAGCAGTTTTGGAAGAAGGCATCTCCCGAGCTCAAGGCCGATTGGGATGCCGGTCGCTTTGACCTGTCGCTGTTTGATCCGCGTGGCGAGACCGACTTGCGTCTGATGGTCAAGTCGCCCCGCGCCTATATCGATTCGCGCTTTGACTTTAAAAAGCCGGGCAAGCTCAATACGTTTAAGCATTACTTTAAGATTGGCGGCCTGCCGCTGGTCTGGCGCGTGCTGACGTATCAGCGCACCTACGGCGACAACCCGCACCCCGATGACGTTCCGGCCGCACAGTAGGAGCGAGTGACTATGGCTACCCCCAAGATTTCCGTTGTCGTTCCCATCTATAAAGTGGAGGAGTGCCTGGCCTGGTGCCTGGACTCCCTGCTTGCGCAGGACGTGCCCGATTGGGAGGGCGTGCTGGTCAACGATGGCTCGCCGGATGGCTCGCGCGATATTGCGGTTGCCTATTGCGAAAAGGACGCGCGCTTTAGGCTGGTCGATAAGGAGAACGGCGGCCTGTCGAGTGCACGTAATGCAGGCATCGCTGCGTCCACGGCGTCTATCGTCGCGTTTTTGGATTCCGACGACCGCTTTACGCCCGATGCATGCCGCGTGATCGTCGATACCTTTGAGCGCGAGGACTGCGACGTTTTGACCTTTGGCGCGAATCCGTATCCGCTGGAGGCAGGGTATCCGTGGCTTAACTATGTGCTGAGCCCGCGCGATGTGTCGTTTGAAGGCTATAGCTCCGACCTGCTGTTTAAGGAAGCGTCTCGCCCCTTTGCATGGCGCACCGCTTGCAAGCGTGAGTTTTTGCTGGGCAACGGGATCGTGTTCGACGAAACCGTCAAGTATGGCGAGGACCAGGTCTTCGATTTTGCCGTGTACGGTCGCTCGCGCAAGACCGCGCTTATTTCGAACAGGCTGTACGACTACCGCGTGGCGCGCAAGGGCTCGCTCATGGACACCATGCGCTATGACGACGAAACGCGTCTGCTAGAGCACGTGAAGATTTACTCCGCGGTGCTGAATGATTGGCATCGCGATGGGCTTGATGCCCAGCATGCGGACGACCTGGCATATTTCCTGTGCGATCTGGTGTTGTACGACGCACTCAGGTTGCTGGGTTCGGACTGCGGCAGGGTGTTTGCCGCCGCCGCCGCTGCGCTCGCCGGTTCTCCTGTGGGCAGTGATGCCGCGCTCGCACAGTGCGCACCTTCGGTTGCTGCCATGGTGCGTGCGGCGCTTGCCAGCGAGGCCCCCAATGGCCGTACGTGTAAACAGCTCATGTTCGATTACGATGTCCTGAGGGTTGGGCGCCTTCGTGCCTGCAAGCGCATGGCGGCGAACGCCCTGGGAAAGCGAGAAGTGTAGATGAGTATCAAGCGTTTGGCACTTTGCCGCAGTCGGGGCCGTCTGTTTGTGCTGCTTCGTTTTGCCGGTCAGGATGTCACCGCGCTTATTGAGCGGGAGGGTTCTCAAGCGTTTGCCCATGCGACGACGAGCGGCTCTTGTGTGCCGTCGCTGGTACTCCCGGTCGATCATGGCCGTGTGCTGGCGCTTTGCCCTTCCGTTTCCGATTACGAACGCGAGCTCGCCGTCTTGGTACTTCCGTTTTTGGATGGCTCGTCGATGGATGCCGTTTTTGCATTCGGTGGCCAAAGGTTGGGCTCTATTCGCCTCGATAGCCGCGTGGCCAAGCTG
>CALLST010000291.1:0-2359 GCA_938011875.1 uncultured Collinsella sp.
GCCCACGCGCGCTTCGAGCGTCACACGCTCGGCGGCAAGCGTATCCTGCGGCAGTTCGTATTCAATCTTGGCACGGCCGAGTTTATTGGTCTTGCCGGTGTACTTTGCAGCCGACGAGCCCGTCCCCACGGTGAGCTGCACGCTCTTGCCCGGCGCTGCATAAACGTAGGCCACATTGCCCAGCAGGCTGTGAACGTCGGTGTTGTCGACCTCGATGCGCGATCCGCTAACCTCGAGTGTGGTGCTTCCCAGCGGCAATGTCACCTCGCCCAGCGTAATAAGCGGCGAGACGGCATAGATGCCCGCGGCCTTAGGCTTAAAGCGCACAAACACATCGGCGCCCGCACTCTTCTTCATATCGAGAACGAGGTTGTCGCCCTCCCAAGTTGTGGCAGCCCACATGGCATCGGAGCTGGCGCCGGCTTCGCGAGCGCCTGCGGACACATCCTCGACGGCATCCTTGGCCAGAGGAATCTCAATCTTGGCAGCCTGGCTGTCCTTGAGCTCGTAATGAATGCGCAGCTCGGTCTCCGCGCCAACGACCGCGGACGAATCAGCGATAACCGAGCCCGCCGTCAGCCCGCGCTCGGCACGATACGTCTCCACGTCAAACGTGGGGACGTCGAGCGTCACGTCGAGCTGCTTGCCGTCCTCAATCTTCACCTGCTTTTGCGCGATATGCTTACCCACGGTCAGCCCTAGGCGGCTAAACGTGGAATAGCTCGTCGCTTGGATGTCGTAGCTCGTCTTGTTAAAGGCGACGATGGTGTACGAACCGGCCTTAAGGCGCGGCGTCTCGGCCTTCATGATAGGCGTGGTGCCATCGTCTTCGTAACCCATCAGATAGGTGACACCGTCGGCGACCAGCTTGCCGTCGGACGTACGGAACACCAGCACGCGGTTAGCGCCCTGGTAGTCGCCCTTGGTCGCGACCGTCGCCGTGCCCCAGGGTTTCAAGTCGATTTCGACCTTGCCGGCCGAAGGCTTCACCGTCGCCGTCGCCCCACCCAGCTTGAGGCTGTCTTTGGGCTCGAGCGTTATCTCCAGATCCTGGTCCGCGTCGGCAATGGCCTGCGACACCACGAGCGCTGTACCCTGGATACGGAAGTCGTTTTCCTTTTCACCCTTGGCAGGCTTAAGCGTCTTGCCGCCGCTCTTCACCGTCAGATCGATGTTATCGAGACTATCGAGCTCAATGCGTTCGGTCTTATCCTGGCCCACAATCGGTTCAAGATAGCCCACGTTGAGCTCAATCGCGCGCGAAGCCGGAATCTTGGTAAAGTCCTCCGCCTTAATGTCTCCGATATTCCATGTGCCCGTCATCTGGTCGCCCGGGCGCGCCAGCACCATGTCATAGTAACCGCTGAGCGAAATGCGCAGGGTGGCTGCCGTCTTGGAGAGGGCGTCCGCTGCAAAGCTGCCGTCATCGCCAACCGCCAGCGGCGTGGCCTGCCCCGCCTGCACGAGCACGGCCGCCGCGCCCTGGGGAAGTTTGCCCGTGATCTGGGCCGTCTCGCCCATCCACTCAAACGTGTAGGCAGGCTTCGAGGAATCGACGGAGTCCTTGCGATCGGCCACGGCATCGGCAAGCTTTTTGACCATCGAGGGGTTGCCAGCCGAATCGGTCGCATAGGCATAGATGGTCTGGCCTTCACTAAAGGGAATCGCATACGTTACGCCATCGATTGTCACGCGCTCATTATAGTCGCCCGGATAGCCCGCCTCACCAAGCTGAAGATCGGGGTTCATCACGCGCAGGGCAACGGCATTATGGTTCGTCTCGTTTCCGTATCTCGTGTTCTCAAAAGCTCCCCACTCTATCATTTCCACGCTTTTGGGTAGCACAATCTCTTTGCCGGCAATCGCAGGATCAAGAGAGGCGAACGCGAGCGCCCCGATAGATTTAACGCCGTCGCCGATCGTCACCGACGACACATGCGAGCACCCGTCAAAGGCATAGCGCTCAATCCGTCCCACCGTGCCCGGCACATCGATCTGCGTAAAGGTGAGTACCGTTGTATCCGAGACATAGAACTGCGGCACGCCGCAATTGGCGAAGGCACGATAGTCGATAGTCTTAACCGAAGGCGGCAGCGTTGCCACCACATTGTCGTCAAGCTGTTCGCAGCCCTCAAAGGCCTGCTCGGGAATCGTGGTAAAGGCCGCGTTATTGGGCCAGGTCACCGTCTGAAGTGTCTTGCTTCCGGTAAACGCATTCCAGCCCAACTCCTCAACCGAATCGGGCAGTGCGATTTCCTTGATGCTGCTGCCTCCCAGGCCGCCAACGGTGCGGACGTGCGAATCGGGGGCGAAGGTGACCGATGTGAGAGCGGCGTTTCCCATGCCCCTAAGGCTTACG
>CALLST010000292.1:0-2353 GCA_938011875.1 uncultured Collinsella sp.
ATCGGCGAACTCGGGGTTGTTGATGATGATGCCGATAGCCTTGGCGGTGTCCATGGAGGAACCGCCACCGATGGTCACGATAGCGTCAGCCTCGGCGGCCTTGAAGGCCTCGACGCCGTCCTTGACGTTCTGGATGGTGGGGTTGGGCTTGATCTCGGAGTAGAGGCTCCAAGCGATGCCGGCAGCGTCGAGCTCGTCGGTCACCTTAGCGGTAACGCCAAACTTGACCAGATCGGGGTCGGAGCAGACGAAGATCTTCTTGTAGCCGCGACGCTGGAGCTCGCCGGGGATCTCCTTGATGGCGCCGGAACCATGATAAGAGATGGTATTGAGAACGAAACGATTAGCCATTGATAGCCTCCCATCGTGTGCGGGGCATCCATTACGCCCCACGCTATGAGTCCCATCCTAACGCTTTTGAAACAAAAAACGCGTGAGAACATCAAAAGTGTTAAAGCGTTTCAACAGATGATGAAAAATATTGCGGCAAAGGGACAACCCCTTTGCCGCATTCGGTTACTTTCGGCAGCCCTCTTTCCAAGCCTCGGCTGCAACCTTCCAGCGTAAGCGCAAGTCGCGCTCGCGGTCGATGAACATGATGGCAAACGCGACAAACAGCAGCAAGCTCGCCACGACGATGGCGTGCAGGCCCATGCGCTCAATACACCAGTTGCCCAACACGGCGCCAAACACAAAGGTAAAGATCACGCCAAAGTACAGCAGGCCGTTTTCCAAAAAGCCGCGCCTGTGGGTGATGATGTAATCGTCCACGTTTTGCAGCGCGTTGCGCAAGTTGCCGATGCACATGGTCGTAGCGATGCCGTGACCGTGGATCTTGCGGAAGCTCTCGACCTGCATGCCGCAGGCAAACGAGGTGAGGCAGTTGGCGAGCAGGTTGAAATTGCCGCCGGGGATAAAGCTCACGCCCAGCAAGATGACGGCTTCAAAGAACACCGTCACTTGGCGCCAGTGAATCACGCTGCCAAACCGCTCGTGAACCAGGTCGGCAAGCATAATGCCCACGGCAAACGACACCACGGGGAAGAAGTAGCGTCCCGCAAGTGCCCAGTTGCCCTCCGAGATGCTCACGCCCACGAGCAGGATGTTGCCTGTCTGCGCGTTGGCGAAAACATGGTCGCGCCCAATGTACGAATAAACGTCCATAAAGCCACCGGCAAGCGCCAAGATGATGCCCAGCTCAATAGACTCCGATATCTGTTTGGCACGCTGCATCGCCGTGCATCCTCCTTGTTGACGACTCTCTCGTGCGTTGGCGGAAACATAACCGCCGTTCATACTGTAACCCATTGACAACATGACGTGCGCGCGAGACGGGTTCTCCAACGCGCGGATACACAGTCTGGAAACAAACAGCGGGCGCGGCGCCGACACCCGACGCCTCGTGTACTCCACCAGTCTTTTTAGCGCCGTCCCAAAAAGACTGGTTACAATTACGTGCAGCATACTAACAACAGGAGGAATCGTGGCAAAAAAGCCCCAGGACGCTCAGCACAACCAGCACGGCAAGCACGCCCAGCGCGGCCAGCAGCAAAAGCGCGGCGGTAAGGCGCAGGCCACGGTCGCCCGCACCAAGCATTCCCAGGCGGCGCCCGTCCGTCCCTGGCGTCCGAACCGCGATAAGTTCCTCCCTGTCAGCCGCGCCGACATGGGTGCACGCGGCTGGGACCAGTGCGACTTTGTCTACATCTGCGGCGACGCCTACGTGGACCACCCCAGCTTTGGTATGGCCATCATTAGCCGCGTACTCGACGCGCACGGCTATAAGGTGGGCATCATCTGCCAGCCCAACTGGACCGACCCCGCCAGCATCACCGTGCTCGGCGAACCGCGCCTGGGCTTTCTCGTCAGTGCCGGCAACATGGACTCCATGGTCAACCACTATTCAGTGACCAAGCACCGCCGCCACACCGACGCCTATACTCCCGGTGGCGAGGAGGGGCGCCGTCCCAACCGAGCCGTCACGGTCTACGGCAACCTTATCCGCCAGACGTTCAAGGATGCCCCCATCATCATCGGCGGCATCGAGGCGAGCCTGCGCCGCCTGGCCCACTACGACTACTGGCAGGACAAGCTCAAGCGCTCGGTACTGCTCGACTCGGGCGCCGACATCCTCATCTACGGCATGGGCGAGCACGCGATCGTCGAGATCGCCGACGCGCTCGACGCGGGACTGCCCGTCGATCAGATCACCTATATCAACGGCACCGTCTACCGCACAGGCTCGCTCGACGAGGTCTACGACTACGATCTGCTGCCCAGCTGGGACGACCTTACCGCCGACAAGCTCAACTACGCGCGCAGCGTTAACGTGCAGCAACACAATATGGACCCC
>CALLST010000293.1:0-11109 GCA_938011875.1 uncultured Collinsella sp.
GGTCAGGCGGGCGGCGGAGGAGAAGGCGAGGCTCGAGGGGCTCGTCGAGGCCGAGGCCCGCAAGCCCAGGTGGAGGAGGAGGGTCGACTCCCTGCGCTGCCTCAAGGGCGTCGACACCGCGACCGCCGCCGACTGTTAGCGCTACTGTAAAAACAACCATTTTGACCAACGCTCAACAACCAATCATGCCAACGCAATCCCGCCATTTGCGCCAACGCATTTTCACCATTTCCACCAACGCCGGGGCTTACGCTTCGATCGACGAGCGAACGATGCTTTCGGGAGGAGCGGGCCGTGGCGGAGAAGAACCTGATCGGAGAGTTGGACATGTACAGGGAAGCGGGCATAAAGCCCAACTTCAGCGACATAGCGAAGCGCTACGGCAAGGACAGGCACACCGTGGCGTCGTACTGGAGGGCCGAGGGCGGGCGGCCCCACGACGGGCGCGGCGACAGGGCGGGCTCGTTCGACGCGCACATCGAGGAGGTGGCCGCCAAGGCGCAGCTGCCGGGAGTCACCAAGAAGGGCATCCACGAGTGGCTGCTGCACAGGTATCCCGGCGAGGACCTGGCCGGCTACAACGCCTTCACCCAGTTCATGCGCAAGAACGGCATCGCCGTCGGGGCCTCCGGCGGCCCGGAGCCGCACCCGCGCTTCGAGACGCCGCCCGGACTGCAGCTGCAGTTCGACTGGAAGGAGTCCGTCAAGATGGCGAACCGCGACGGCGAGCTGTTCGAGTTCAACGTGTTCGCGGCGACGCTGGGCCATTCCCGCAGGCACATATTCATCCGGTCGAGGACCAGGACGACCGACGACCTGGTCAGGTGCATGTACGCCACGATCGCGAGGCTCGGCGGCGTGCCGCGCGAGTGGGTCACGGACAACATGTCCGCCCTGGTGACGGTCAAGGGCGGCCGGCGCCTCAAGGTCCAGCGCGCGTACGAGTTCGCCAAGGCCGCCGGCTTCGAGCTGAAGCTGTGCCGCCCGCGCAGCCCCCAGACGAAGGGCAAGGTCGAGTCGTCGAACCGCTTCCTGTCGCGGCTCATGGCCTACCAGGGCGACTTCGACGGCTGGGACGACATCGACGAGATCGTCGCGCGGATCGAGGACGCCAGCAACTCCGAGCCCAACGAGACCACGGGGCTGCCTCCCTCCGCGCTGTTCATGGAGGAGAAGGACGCGCTGCTGCCCGTCGGCAACCTGCGCGCCCTCGAGGAGGCGATGGGCGACGTGGTGCGCGTGGCCAGGGTGCCGGCCACGATGCTGGTGAGCGCGCACGGCGAGCCCATGTCGGTGCCCAGGCGCTGCATCGGCAGGCCCGCCCGCATCGTCTGCATGCCCGGCGGCGCGATGGACTGCTACGTCGGCGGCGAGCTGGTGGCCACGCACGTGGCGGGCGGGCCGGCCTACGACCCGGCGCACTACGCCGAGGCCATGGCCGGCAAGCGGTGGTTCGGCGACGCCGCCGGCGACATCGAGGCGGCCGCCGCGGCCAACCTCGGCCTGCTCGACTCGATAGGGGGCTCGCTGTGAGCGCCGCCGTGCAGGCCAGCCCCCTCAACCGCCTGGCGGCCAACCTCGAGGAGCTGGGGCTCGAGGGCATGGCGTCGTCGGTGCCCGAGTACGTCAGGCTCGTCGCCGACGGGAGGAAGGGCCTGGTCGACGCCATGCTCGAGCTCACCGACGCCCAGATAGCCCTCAAGCGGCGCGCCGACGACGAGCGCCGCACGAGGATGGCCAACTTCCCCTACATAAAGACGCTGGCCGACTTCGACTGGGGCTTCCAGCCGAGCGTGCCGCGCGGGCTGGTCGAGCAGCTGGCCACGCTCGAGTTCATCGACCGCGGCGACAACGTCGTGCTCGTCGGCAGCCCGGGCGTCGGCAAGACCCACCTGTCGATAGCCATAGGCCACGAGGCGGTGATGGCCCGCAAGCAGGTGTACTTCGCCGACTGCTCGAGGCTGGTCGAGGACCTCAAGCACGCCTCGGCGAAGGAGGCGCTGGCGCGCAGGATGCGGTTCTACGAGCACTGCAGCCTGCTGATAATAGACGAGCTCGGCTACCTCGACATCGGCAAGGAGGGCGCCGACCTGCTGTTCCAGCTGGTCAACAGGCGCTACGCGCTAAAGCGGTCGACCGTCGTCACGACCAACGTGCCGGTGGGCAGGTGGGGCGACGTGTTCGGCAGCAACGTCACGGCCTCGGCGGTGGCCGACAGGCTTTGCCACCATTGCGCGATGATCAAGATAACGGGACGGTCGTACCGCCTGAAGGACGTATCCATCGGCGGCGAGGACGGGAAGGAGGAGGGAGCCTAGACGCCGAAAGCGGCGCATCCGCGTTGGCGAATCCGGCGCATCCGCGTTGGCGCGATTGGCGAAAATACGTTGGTGAAAATGGTGAAAAATATATTGACGCTAACAAACGCGCCCGCGCTGCTCGGCATCGAGGGCTGCGGCACGACGACCGCCGCCGCCCTGGTCGTGGCCGCCGGCGACAACCCCGGCAGGCTGAAGGGCGAGGCGGCGTTCTCGATGCTGTGCGGCGTCTCCCCGATCCCCGCGTCGAGCGGGAAGACGGAGCGGCACAGGCTCAACCGCGGCGGCAACCGGCAGGCGAACTGGGCGCTCTACGAGATCGCGATCAAGCGCATGGCATACGACGAGAGGACGAAGAGGTACGTGGCGAAGCGAACCTCCGAGGGGAAGTCCCGGAGGGAGGCGATCCGCTGCCTGAAGCGCTACATAGCGCGGGAGGTGTACCGCGTGCTCATGGACCCGAATCCCGACGGCGCCGCGCCGGAAGGCCCCGAGCTCGCGAAGATGCGCAAGGCGATGCGGGTGACCCAGAAGCAGGCCGCCGCGGGGCTCGGCATGTCCGCGGCCTCACTCGGTCACCTGGAACATGGGAGACGGCGGTCGACGAAACTGGAGAGGAGGTATTACGAGCTCCTGTGCGAATTGAAGGGAGCGCTCCCGCAAACTGCCTATTGACAACTTATAGGAGCGTCGGTTTTGTAAGTGCGCAATTTGCCGTGGTCGGAGATATGCGGTTCATCGTAGTAAACCGGCATAGTTTTGAAATGGCATCAAATTGGCGGCAGCCAGCGGCTAGCCTCGCAGATAGGCGATGGCGATTTGGGTGCGGTTGCGTAGCCCCATTTTGGCTAGGATTGAGCTGATGTGGTTGCGCACGGTGCCTTCGCCCATATAGGCGGTGGCAGCGATCTCCTTGTTGTCGAGGCCGCGGGCGATGAGCTCGGCGACTTCGAACTCGCGGTCGGTTAGGCTGGCGAAGGCCGCGGGTCGGCGGAGTGTGCCCGCCTCGACGCCCGTTCCGTCAAAATCGATGTCCTCGATCGCCTTGCCCTCGAGTATGCGTTTACCGTCCATGACCTGCGCCAACGCCGGCGGAATGGCGGCGACATCGGTCTTGATCAGGTAGCCGCGGGCGCCGAGCTTGAGCGCCGACACAATGTACTCGTCATCCGAGAATGTTGTCAGAAACACCACGCGTGCTGCAGGATTACGCTCAAGGATCTCGCGTGCCGCCGAAAGTCCGTCGCGCCCCGGCATCTGAATGTCGAGCAGTGCGATATCGGGCGCGTGTTCGGCATAGAGCGAAACCGCATCGTTGCCGTTGGCACCGGTGCCCACCACTTCGATCTGCGGCTGGGTGCCCAGGATAATCTTGAGCGAATCGACCACCAAGCGGTCGTCGTCGACAACGATGAGCCTCATCGGCCCTCATCTCCTTGCTGTTTGGGAACGGTGGCAAACACGCGCCAGCCGCCGGCGCCGGCACGCGGGCCGGCGGTGAAGGTGCCGCCAAGCGCCTCGATGCGCTCGCGCATGGAGGCAAGCCCCATGCCCTCCGCGGCGCCGCGTATGCTTGCTTGGACCCCGCCCGCGCCATCGTCGGTAACGATGAGCTGGTAAAACGACGGATGCTCCATGCATCGTACGGTGACGGCCTGGGCGCAAGCGTGACGCATGGTGTTAGAGAGCGCCTCGCGCAGGACCGCCGCAAAGCAGTTGGCGACGTTTGCGGGTGCATGCTCGGCCATAACTTCAAGCTCAATCTGCGGACCGCCGTCCGAGCGCGCGCCTTCAACAATGCGTTCGAGCTGCACGGAAAGGTCGACGGCGTTGTCGTTGAGCGCGTGGACGCTGGTGCGCACAAGCTGGAGCGCCTCGTCAACCGTGCGTTTAACGTCGGCGAAATCGGCGGCAACCCTGGGCTCGTCGGCATGGACCACGCGCAGGGCTTCGGCCTGCAGTGAGGCGCGCGTGAGCTGGTGCCCGACGTTATCGTGGATCTCGCGCGCGATGCGGGCGCGTTCGGCGAGCGTCGCGAGCTCGACTTCGTAGTCCTGGCGGTCAGCCAGATCGCGGTTGCGCGCCTCGAGTACGAGGGCTCGTTCCTGCAGCTCGTCGCGGGTGCGGCGCATGCGCTGCTGCTCGCGCTCCAACTGGGCGGTACGTAGCGATAACAAGGTGGCGGCAACCGAAAGGATGGCGGTCAGCAGGAGCGTTCGGGCGGTGAGCGCGTCGGCGCGTAGGTCCGCAATGAGCGCAAAAGCAAAGACGGAGCCAATGCCCAGCGCGACCCAGGCGTGCTCACGGCGCATGTGCCGCGCGATGTCATAGAGGGCGAGAGGCGCAAACGGCACAAACGGTGGCACGAAGACGGCCGCGATGATGTAAGCGTAGCTCGCGGCCTCGCTTGTGCGGCACGTGCGATCCTTCTGCGCGAGCTCGGCCAGCGAGGTGGTAATAACGCCAAGGCAAAACGCCGCGACCAGGCGAGCGTCCACAGCAAGACCCATGGCGGCCGCAATACAGCACGCCAGCACGATCGATTTGTCGAAAAGCCTGTTCATACGGGTATTGTACGCGAAGTCGCGTGTGGTGGAGGGGCCGCCCGCGCAACCGTGACATTCCTCCCGCACGGTAAATTGGGAGCGCCGGCGGGCCACGCGGCCAAGCCCCGCATTCGTGACAAAGCTCACTGGCGCGCGCCGGCGGCTCCTGCGATGATGCAATCGTACCGGGCCGCAATCAACAGAAGGGCCGCCTCATGACAGACATCGTCCACGTCGAAAACCTCGTCAAGCGCTACGACGACCTTATCGCGTTCGACCACTTTAACCTGAGCATCGCCCCCGGCGAGATCTTTGGCCTGCTGGGCCCCAACGGCTCGGGCAAGACCACGTCCATCAACTGCATTCTGCAGCTGCTCGCCTACGACAAAGGCACCATCGAGCTGTTCGGCGAGCCCATGACGCCCGCCCGCTACGACCTCAAGCGCCGCATCGGCGTGGTGCCGCAGCAGGTGGCGGTGTTTGACGAGCTTACGGTGCGCGAGAACATCGACTATTTCTGCAGCCTCTACGTCAACGACCGCAAGCGCCGTCGCGCGCTGGTCGACGAGGCCATCGACTTTGTCGGGCTGGGCGACTTTACCAAGTTCCGCCCCGGCAAACTCTCGGGTGGCCTGGCGCGCCGCCTCAACATTGCCTGCGGCATCGCGCACAAGCCCGAGCTCATCTTTTTTGACGAGCCCACGGTGGCGGTCGACCCGCAGAGCCGTAACGCCATCCTGGAGGGCATCTGCCGCCTGCGCGACGAGGGCGCCACGGTGGTGTACACCAGCCATTACATGGAGGAAGTCGAGCAGATCTGCAGCCGCATCATGATCATGGACGGCGGGCGCGTGCTGGCGCAGGGCACCAACGACGAGCTCAAGCGCATGATTCAGATGGGCGAGCGCGTGACTGTCGAGGTCAGCGCCGTAGAGACCGCCACGGTCGAGCGGCTGCGCGCCCTCGAGCACGTGCTTTCGGTTGAGTTGTCCGGCGGCGAGCTCGTCTGCACCTGCGAAGCGAGCCCGCACAATCTGGTCGACATCCTCGATACGCTGCGCGCCGCCGACGTGGCGCTCGGCCGAGTGTGGAGCGAGCCGCCGACTCTCAACGACGTGTTCCTCGAGATCACCGGCCGCGAGCTGCGCGACTAGGGGACAGCCATGTTCAACACCATTATCATTACGGTCAAGACGCTGCTGCGCCGGCCGAGCACGTGGGTTTGGGGCGCGATCTTTCCCGTCGCGCTTTCCACGATGTTCATGTTTATGTTTGCGAACCTCAGCTCCGACGGCAAGATCGACCCGGTGCCGGTGGCCGTTGTCGCTGACGAAGCCTGGGACGCCTCGACCTTTAAGGATGTGGCGACGTCGCTTGCCAAGGAGGGCGACGACCAGCTGCTCGAGATCCACGAGTGCGACGATGCAGCCGACGCGAACCGTGCGCTTAAGGCCGGCGAGGTCGCGGGCATCTATACGGTCGATGACGCGGGCACGCCCAAGCTCACGCTGCTTTCGAGCTATGACAACTCGCGCGCCTCGTCGGTGCTCACCGACCGCAGCATTCTGGAGACGGTGGCAAGCTCGTATACGCAAAATGCCGAGCTCATGTCCCAGATTGCCCAGGACAACCCGGCGGCGCTCGCCGACCCGGAGGCGGTTGCGCGCGCCCTGTCGCTAGAGGGCGGCACCCGCCGCGTTAGCCTGACGCGCACCACGCCCGATGGCACGGTCATCTACTACTACGCGCTCTTTGGCCTGGTTGCGATGATGTCTGCCGAGTTTGCTGCCTTGAGCGTCGTCGATTTGCAGCCCAATCTGTCGGGCCTTGGCGCGCGCCGCTGCGTGGGCGGCCTTTCCAAGACGGCGTCGCTGGCCGGCATCTTTGTCGGCTCGTGGCTGGTCTCCTTCGCCTCGATGACGATCGCGATTGGCTATGTGCGCCTGGTCGTGGGCGTCGACTTTGGCGGGCGCGAGGGACTGTGTCTGGTGGGCGGCGCCGCTTCCGCGCTTGCCGCCACGGGCCTGGGGCTCTTTGTGGGCACGCTTCCCGTTAAGGGCGGCAAGGCGTCCAAGTCCGGCATCCTTACGGGCTTTGCTACCACGTGCGCCCTGTTCGCCGGCCTCTACGGCGAGCCGGCGATGGCGCTTGCCGACGACGTCGCCCGCGCCTGCCCTGCCGAGTGCTGGCTCAACCCCGTCAAGCTTATCTGCGACATGTTCAACCGCCTGTATTTCTTTGAGGACCTGGGCCCCTTTGCCGTTCGCGCCGGCGCACTGGTCCTTATGGCGCTGCTGTTCGTTGCCGCCGCCACGCTGATCTTTGGAAGGAGCCGCTATGAGCACCTTTAAGACCGCGCTTCGCATGGCGCTGGCGCACCCGTTCTACCTGCTCATCTATACGGTGTTCATCTCGCTCATGGGCGTATTCATCGCGGCATCGGTGAGCTGGAACTCGTCGCAGCTCACCGAGTACAAGCCCTACGATGCCAACGTGATTGTGGTCGACCGCGACGACAGCGACCTTTCGCGTGCGCTTACCAAGCATCTGGGTTCGCGCTTTGAGCTGGTCACGGGCGTCGGCGACGACACCTACGACCTTGCGGACGCGCTCTCCAAGAGCAACAGCGCCAAGGGCAGCGCCGACTGCGTGTTCTTTATCCCGGAGGGGTTTGAGGGCGACCTCGTTGCGGCCGCTCGCGCGGGGGAGTCCCTGCCCAAACTCGACGTGACGTACGGCTCCGGCACCATGGCGGCGGCGCTTTCGTCTGCCGAGGCCTCGCGCTGGATCTCGCTCGCGGGCGCTGCGGCGGCACTTGAGCCCACTGCCTCCAACGGCGACGTTGCCAAGGCCGCCGAACATGCCGCTGCAAAGCGCGCGGAGGTCCAGATCGAGCAGGTCAAGGTCGACTCGACGGCTGCCGCCACGCTCGAGTCGTATTTCAACTTTGGTGCGTACGCGATTATCTCGTCGGTCATCGTGTCGGTGGGTCTGGTGTTCTCGGGCATGAACGAGCCCGAGCGCGTGCGTCGTATGGATGCCGGTCCAATCTCCGAGCGCCGGCGCTCGCTTGCCGTGTTTGCGGCCGCCGCCGTGATCACCGTCTGCATCTGGTTTGTGTCGAGCATGATGGGCGTCGTGGGCTTTGCCGGTGCGGTCGCCGAGGTCGGCGCGGGCCGTGTGTGCTTGGCGCTGGCAGCGACGTTTGCCCTGGCGTGCACGCCGCTGGCCGTTGGCTTTGCGCTGTCGAGCCTGGGTGCGCGCGAGGAGCTGCTCAACGGTGTGGGCAACCTGCTCGGCATGCTCATGACGTTTTTGGGCGGCGCCTGGATGCCGCTGTCGCTGATGGGCCCGGCCGTGCAGACGGTGGCGCACTTTGTGCCGACATATTGGGTGAACGACGCGATCGGCAAGGCGCTCGCCTCGGATTTGACGTCCGCCGTGCTGGGCGACATCGCCTGCGACCTGGGCGTCACGGCACTCTTCGCCGTGGCCATCGCCGCCGCGGGCCTCGCCCTCGCACGCGCCAAATCCCGCGCCTAGTCTGAAATAAAGTCCAGACCTCGCTCCAAAATAGTTCGCCAAGGTTTACTATTACGCTCATAAAGTAGTACGAGGCTAACAATGGGGGATACCATGGAAGCGCAGGAAGCCTACGTCCAGGTTAAGGATCTCAAAAAGCACTACGGCGATGGAGATGCATGCCTAACGGTGCTCGACGGCATCGACACGTCCATCAACCGCGGAGAGATTTGCGTCATGTTGGGGCCCTCGGGCTCGGGTAAGTCGACCTTTCTTAACCTGATCGGCGGCCTGGAGGATGCCGACGGCGGTTCTATCATGGTGGACGGCTGCGACCTCACGGTGCTCAAGCCTACCGACCTGGGCGAGTATCGCCGCCGTGAGCTGGGCTTTGTCTTCCAGTTCTACAACCTGGTGCCCGACCTCACCATCAAGGAAAACATCGAGGTCACGGCACACCTGTCCAAAAACCCGCTCAATGTCGACGACCTGCTGCGTTCGCTGGGCCTCTACGAGCACCGCAACAAGTTCCCGCGCCAGGTCTCGGGCGGCCAGCAGCAGCGCTGTGCCATCGGCCGTGCGCTCGTCAAAAACCCGGGCCTGCTGCTGTGCGACGAGCCCACCGGCGCGCTTGACTACAAGACGTCCAAGGAGATCTTGCAGCTCATGGAGGATGTCAACCGCACCTACGGCTGCACCATCATCATTGTCACCCACAATGCCGCCATCGCGCGCATGGCCAATCGCGTGCTGCGCCTGCGCGACGGGCGCATCGTCGAGGATGAGCTCAACGAGTCGCCCGTCTCGGCCGCCGAGCTCGATTGGTAGGCGGCGCCATGACACCTCTCGCAAAACGTCTTCCACGCGAGCTGCGCCGCAATATCGGCAAGTACCTGGGCATCTTTTTGCTTATGTGTGGAAGTATCGCTCTCACCTCGGGCTTTTTGCTCGCGGCGCATTCCATCGGCTGCGTTATCGATGACGTGCGCGATGCGTACACGATTGAGGACGGCCGCGTGACCACCTCCTTCGAGGCCACCAAAGACCAGCTCAAGGCCGCCGAGGATGCTGCCGGCGACGTCGGCGGCGTCACGCTCTACAAGAATTTCTCTATCGATGCCATCATCAAAAAGGCGTCCGGCGACGACGGCACCAAGCGCACGCTGCGCACCTATGCGCACCGCGCTAAGGTGGACATTGCGTCCTACTGTGAGGGTAGGGAACCCAAGGCGGATGACGAGGTGGCCATCGACCGTGTCTTTGCCACCAATAACAACCTGTCCGTGGGCGATAAAGTCGAGCTCGAGGGTCGCACCTACACCATCTGCGGCATCATGACCCAGCCCGATAGCCAGGCGCTGTTCCTCAACAATTCGGACTTTACGGTGAACACCATCACGTACGGCGTGGCCGAGGTCAGCGACGCCGGCTTTGCCGCGCTCGAGGACGCCGGCGGTGCACCTGCCTACACCTACTCCTTTACCTTTACCGATCGCGACCTCCCCACCGCGGACCGCACCGATGCCGAGCAAGCTATGGTGGAGGCGCTCGCCGATGCCGATGCACGCGTGGATGACCTCATCGATGCCGATTCCAACCAGGGCATTGGCTACGCACGCGACGACGTGGACGGCGACTCCACGATGTGGATGACGCTGCTCGACATCATCATCGTGATCATGGCGTTTGTCTTTGTGGTGCTCACCGACGCCACCATCGAGGAGGAGAGCGCCATTATCGGCACGCTGCTCGCCAGCGGCTATCGTCGACGCGAGATCGTGCTGCACTACCTTGCGCTTCCCGCCATCGTGGGCGTGGTCGCGGCGCTTTTGGGCACTGCGCTCGGCATAGCGTTCTTTACCGAGCCCATGCGCGGCCTCTATTACGGTTCGTACAGCCTGCCGCCCTTCCAGGTGTACTGGAGCTGGGAGATCTTTGTGAAGTGCGCCGTGGTCCCCGCCGCTGCGCTCATCCTCATCACGCTGGTGGGCCTGCTTCGCAAGATGGGCAAGACGCCGCTGCAGTTCCTTCGTCACGAGGCGAGCGGCAAATCGGGCACCAAGCGCGGCCTGCAGCTGCCGGAGCGCATGGGTTTTGTTTCCCGCTTCCGCCTGCGTATCTTCCTGCGCAACCTGGGCAACTTCGCCACGCTCTTCGTGGGCATTGCGTTTGCCTCGCTGCTGCTGCTCTTTGGCCTGGCGATTCTGCCCACGATGACGCACTACGCGGACAACCTCGAGACGAGCCTGGTCGCCGAGCACCAGTACACGCTCAAGGCGCCGCTGGAGCTCGAGGGCACCGCCGAGGAGCGCGAGCAGTGGTCGGCACTCGAGCGCTTGCAGTCGGTTGACGGCGCGCTGCTTTCTGCCGCTCAGGATGCCGATGACGAGCTTGACGACGCGGCCGATACAGCGCAGGCGGCAGCCGATGCTGCGACCGCATCTCCGTCTGCCGAGAGCCTGGCCGCAGCGCAGGATGCGCTTGCCAAGGTCCAGGACAAGAAGGATGCGCTTTATGCGCGCCTCGATGATCTTGCCGATGCCCTCGGCTGCAACCGTGATGAGGCTATCGACCTGATCGACAAAGCCTCCAAGATTGACACTGACAACGACGATATTCACCCGGTCAATACGACCGACAACGGCGCGGGCGCAATCGCGCAGGCCGAGAAATACGCCGTCTACCAGCTGCAGTACGACCGCGGTGATGGTAATGGGCAGGAG
>CALLST010000294.1:0-11140 GCA_938011875.1 uncultured Collinsella sp.
AAAGCCCGCGCCGCACACGCTTGCCACGTACGCGAGCAAAAAGCCAATGGCCGCCGCGATGCCACCGATAACGGGGATAAACAGCACCAGCACCGAGACAACACAGATCAGCGCCGGCAAAAAGGCGATCTGGCATACGAGAACCAAGGCACCGGGAACCTAGAGCATGTCGTTGAAGGCCTGAGCCATGCAGCCCTTGGGCACGTTCATAGCCGGCTGGGGCGCAACGAACGGCTGCGGCTGCGGTTGGGCAAACGGCTGACCCTGCGGCTGAGGTTGAGCTTGCGGAGCGGGGCCGGCGGCCTTGACCTCGGTATTAGGGGCACCGCACACGCCGCAGAACTTGTCGTTAGCGCCCATGGGGGCGCCACACTGCGAACAGAACATCGAAATCATCCCTTCGTATCTAGAGCGAATCACCTGGATCGCAAACGATGTCTTTAGCATCATTATTGCCCAATGTGGGGTCAAATACCCCAAGATGGCCGATTTGCAACGTAGCCGGCCTTATTCAATGATTCGAAGGGTGCGTCCGCGCTAGTTCGTGCCGCGGAAGCCCTTGCCGACGATTTCGGAGCTATCGACGATGGTGATGAAGGCGCCAGGGTCAATCTCGCGGGTATAGCGGCGCAGTTGCACTGCCTCACGACGGCTCAGCACGCTCATGATCACCGTGACGCACTTGCCCGAGAAGGCGCCATAGCCACGGCTGATCGTTGCCGTGCGGTTGAGATGCTTGACGATAAACTCCTCGACCTTAAGGGGCTCGGAGCAAATGATCGTGCAGACCTTACGCAGGTGAATGCTCTCGATAGCCTTGTCGACCACAAGCGTCTTGGCAAACAGGCCGAGCACGCAATACAGACCGACACGCGGGCCATACAAAAAGGCCGCGATGGTCACGATGCCGATATCGACCAGCAACAGCGCGCGGCCAATCTCGAGTGTGGTACGGCGTTTGAGGATCATAGCGAGGATGTCCGTGCCGCCCGTCGAGGCGCCGATATCAAAAACGATGGCGCTGCCGAGCGCCGGCAGAATCACGGCAAAGCACAGGTCGAGCCACATATCGCCCGTCATCGAAACATCCGACGGAATGAAGAGCTCAAACAGCGAGACGTAGGCCGAAAGCGCAAACGAGGCAAAGACGCTCCAAAGGATTGCCTTGCGCTCCAAAAAGATAAAACCCAAAACGACGAGAACCGCGTTGATAATCCACATAAAGACGCCGACGGGCAGAGTCGGGAACAGCGTAGAAAGAATGACCGACACGCCCGAGGTGCCGCCAAAAGCAAAGTGATTAGGGGTTTTAAACGCAACGATGGCAAAGGCCGTAAGAATCAGGCCCAGATTGAGCTCGGCAAAAAAGCGCGGGAAGCCCGGCTCCTGGCTGCGCTTTTGACCGGCGCGCTCGCCGCGCTCGATATCGGTGCGATCGACCACGCGCTCCATCGGCACCACGGGAGGACGATGCATCTCCTCGGCAGCACGTGATGCCGCCTCTGCCGCGGCGGCCTCAATCGCCCATGCCTTGCTTTCTGTTTCGTGCTCGTCAGCCATTACGGCAACCCCTCGTTAACAATTTGGAAACAATGCGCCCATTAGGGTAACGCGGAACGCGACGATTGCAACCCCTAGTTAGACGAGCGGTATGCCTACATCGGGGGGCATACAAATAACGGCCGGCCACGCTTTTGCTTGCGCGGTCGGCCGTTTAACGTTTTCGCAGATAAAACCTGCCAAAATAAACATCCCTTTTTGGTAGGTTACTCGTGCTGGCTGGTACGGTGCTCGTACTCCTCGGGGGTGATGACATCCTCGATGCGCAGGTTGACGCCTGCCACCTCAAGGCCGGTCATCGCGGCAAGGCGCTCGGTGACACGTGCCTTGACATCGTCGAAGATCGCGGGCGCATAGGCGCCGTACTCGATAATGACGGAGATGTTGACGACCACGCGATTGTCATCGGTGACCTCGACCGTCACGCCCTTGGTCAGATTCTCGGCACCAAACTGCTCCTGCACAAAGTGCATGAGGTTGCCCTTCATGCCCAGAACGTGCGGAACCTCGCGGGTGGCCATGGCAACGATCTTCTCGATCACACCGTTGGAATAGGTCAGCGAGTCCTCGGACTCGTCCGCTTCCCCATCATCCTCGTCCGCATCGTCGGCGGGTTCGGCCTCGACGAGCGCCTCGTCCTCGAGCGTTACGTCCTCCGCCTCGGCGGCGACGGCCTCGCTCGTCTCGAGCTCGGTATCGGCCACATCGACCTTCGTATTAAAAGCCATGGTTCCTCCTTATGCCTGCCGCAGATGCGACAGTCGATTACATATTAGCGGCCGCTAAACAGACGGCCGAAGAAGTTGACGATCCCGTTCTCGCCGTCGCGAATTTGGCCGATCACAGCGCCGATCAACACGAAGAATGCAATGACGAGCGTGTCCCACATGGCCTCGTCAAAGTCGTTGGCGGCGCTGTCGTGCTGCTCGCCGGCCTCGGGCTTGGTGTCGGCGGACTCGCCTGCCGGCATAGCGTTCTGATCGATCGTCAGGCGCGGCGTGCGGGCGGTCTTGTCTTGGTTGGTATCACTCACCGGAAACCTCCACGGTCTGGACGGTAGTCTTGGACGGCAAAAAACGAACGCGTGCGGTCGTGCCCGGCGTGCCAAGCATGGTGTCGCAAGCTTCCTCGATGCGCTGTTGCATCGCGGTAGCCAAAGATGCCACGTCCTTATCGTCAAGCGCGATAGCCTCGACCTTAAATCGGACGTGCGAATCGTCGGAACCTTGGACGCGGGCCTCGACATGCTCGACCATCACGCGGTCGTCGCGCTCTGCCGCAGTGCGAGCGCACGAAGAAAGCGCCGCAAGGGTAACCTCGATATTGCGCTCTCCCGCCGGATGCACACAGGACGGCTCGCGACGAGCAAACATCAGGCGGAAGAAGCTTACCAGCACGCCGATCGCCACAACTCCGCCGCATGCCGTCACGACAATGCGCGGCATGGGGTCGCGCATCAGCAGCATAAAGCGATACGTATACGGCCCCCAAAACTGGCAGACAAGCGTACCCAGCGCCACGATGGTGGCGGCAAGATACACGATCGCTAGGGCTCGTTTGAGTACGCGCACGCGGCGCTCCCTTCAAATCTCGGCTCTCGAAATGCAGAACGGTTCGCATCATTATAAAAGAGCCGGGTCCGGTGCTCTACGCACGCGGATCCGGCTCATCTATTCCACGAGGCTTGCATGCTCGCTTCATTATGCCCAGATATGCACGGCTTAACCCGTGCGGGCGCTACTCCTCCTCGAGGGCAGCGATGACCTCGTCGGTCATGTCCATGGTGCTGTAAACATCCTGGACGTCGTCGAGCTCCTCAAGACGGTCGATGAGGCGCTGGACCTTCTTGGCGTCGGCGCCAGAAACTTCGGTCGGGGTGGTCGGGACCATGGTGGTCTCGGAGCCCTTGACCTGGACGCCCTGCTCCTCGAGCGCCTTGGAGACAGCCATAACGTCGTTGGCAGCGGTCCAGACGATCCACTCCTCGCCGGCGTCCTCGTAGTCCTCGCCACCGGCCTCGGCGATGGCCATCATGAACTCATCCTCGTCACCGGCAGGACCGTTGGCGATCATGGTCTCCTTCTTGGCGTTCTCGTCCAGGATCTCCTTGGCGACGACGATCTGGCCCTTGCGCTCAAACTGGAAGGCGACGGAGCCGGAGGTGCCCAGGTTGCCACCAGCGTGGGAGAAGGCGGAACGGACATCGGCGGCGGTACGGTTGCGGTTGTCGGTCAGGCAGTCGACGTAGACGGCGACACCGGCGGGGCCGTAGCCCTCGTACACGATGTTCTCGTAGACGGCGGCGTCGGCACCCGAACCAAAGGCCTTGTCGATAGCGGACTTGATCTTGTCCTTAGGCATGGACTGAGCCTTGGCCTTGGCAACAGCAGCGGCGAGGCTGGCGTTGTTCTCAGGCAGCGGGTCGCCGCCGAGACGGGCAGCAACGGTGATGTTGCGGCTGAGCTTGGAGAAGAGGGCGGAACGCTTGGCGTCCTGCGCGCCCTTACGATGCTTGGTTGTGGCCCACTTAGAGTGTCCGGACATACGTGTCTCCTATCGGTTTCGACCTAAAGCCCAGCGCAGATGCTCGGGCAATATAAACAAACGTCGTTATGATATACCTACTGGCCTGCGAGATAAACCCCAAAATGAAGGCGTCGTGATGATGACCCCTTTGGTGCAAAGAAACCTGACCCCAATGCACCAAGTTAGGACCAGAGGAAGTCGCTGCGGGTGACGGTGGCGCCGATGGCGAAGGGCATGCAGGCGATGACCGGATACAGGTAGCGCATGTAGGTCGAGCCGTTGCACGGACCAATCAGGCACACGGCGAGCACGCCCAGCAGCGGCACCCAAATGGCCAGCCCGCGCCACGAATGACGACGTAGCAGATAGACCACCACGGCGATCATGATCCACACATAGGTGACCGAGCTCATGGTGAGCGAGATAAACGGGATGCGCTGCACCGCCACACGGTATAGGTTGATCAGGTGGTCGCACCAGCGCACCACGTTGCTGTCTACCGGATGGAAGTCGAAGTATTTGAGGTTGTCGGGGCGCGCCATGATCTCGGCACTACGCGCCGTGCTGTAGACCCACGCATCGCGGGCACTCGGATAAAAGTAGCCGTAGTAGTTATTGATGAGCGCCGAGATATAGCACTCGGGATCCTTTTTGAACATCTGGGCCCACACCTCAAAATAGGCCTTGATGTCCTCCTGCGAGGCGTACTCGTTAAAGCAATTTTTGACGGCGTCCGACTTATCCGGGTTGTAACGGCGGCCCAGATTCTCGTACTTGAGTACACGGTCGATCACGGCACGCTCTTCGTCGGTCACCAAGCCGTCGCAAGGAGCCTCCACGATGGTGCCGTCCTCCTTAACCGTGGGGTTGACGCCCGAGTTGAGGCCGTCGTGCTTTTGGACGAAACGAGCCGTCTGCTGGAACGGAATTGAGAGGATTTCGCGCTTGGAACCAGGCGTGATATCGTGCGCCGGCATAAAGACCTTGGTGAAGTACATATTAGAGGCAAGGCAGAGCGCGAGCACCGCGAGAACGCCAACCCAGCGGAAACGCGGGATGGCGCCCGAAGGCGCAGCACCAGTCTGCTTGGCTGCACGACGAGCCACATGCACGTCCCATACGCAAAACCCCGCCGCGATTACGCATGCCACCAGGGGAAACACCAGGCCGCCGTTGCGCAGAAACGTGGAACCCATGGCACCCAGAGCGAGCAGCAGCCAGTCGTGGCGCGCAAAGAGCACGGGGGCTTTCTCGCCCGCTCGCTCGGCATTGGCATCGCGACGGGGCAAGCCACATGCCACGAGCTTGACGGTCTGTACCAGCAGCACCAAGAACGCGTCGGCAAAGAGCACGTCTTTGGTGAGCAACGCCGCGTAGTCAGAGAACATCGGCATAAGCGCAAAGAACAGCAGGATCGCACCGCGAACCGGCAGGCTCACGCCCAGCTTGCGCAGCGACGAGATGGAATAGGCCATGCAGGCGGCCGTGATGACTTATTGGTCACAGGTGTAGATGGCAAGTCCCGCATTGGCGCTGTTGAACAGCGAAAGCCCCAGTTGAACGCACGAGCCGATAATGGCCGTGTGCACTACGGGATGATGCCCGTTGAGCAGCACGTTGGGGTTGAGTAGGCGCAGGTAGTCGCTCGTGCCGTTGGGATAGTTGAACCACTGGCGAATCTGCGCGCCCGTATCTCCCATAAAAAGGCCAGGCAGCGAAGCGATGAGCGTGGGCGCCCAGGCGATCATAAGCACCAGGAAGGGCCCGGCAAAGGGATGGACCGAGAGCACGGCGTGAGTCACACGCCATACGCGGCCAAAGTGCGCTTCGGAAAACGGAATGCGCCGAGAGCTCAGCCAATCTAGACACTCAAAGGCAAGGTAGAAGGCAACGACCGCCAAGAGCATCCAGCCCGCGCCGCCAATCCAGGCGCAGATGATGCGGGCCTTGTCGCCAAGAACAATCTCGGCCGAGTCGGCGAGGTCGTAGCTGCGGCCGAACACCATGCAGATGGCGAAAAACAGCGACGGCAGAATAATCGATGGGCGCCAGGTGTCGCCACGGCCAAAGAATACGTAGCGAAACGGCAGCGTGAGCAGGCAGGCAAGCGCAAGCAGCATGACCGCGTCGGTATGGCCGGCAAACGAGAGGAGCACCTCGTAGCACACGTACAGCATGCCCGAGGCTTTGGGGTCAATCGCCAAGACTGCGTTGCTCGACACCGGGGCAGGATCGATGGAAAACGCCGTGGTCGCCAACAGCGCAAGCAAAAAAGCGATGAGTGTCTGCTTGGCGGGGTAGCGCTTAAACCAGACGATGCGGGCCGCGTCGCGCGCAGCCGTTGTGGAGAGATCGGAATCCTTCACAGTCCGAAAGCCTTTCTAGAAACCTGCCAAAAAGGGACAGGTTTATTTTGGCAGGTTTTATCTGGGGAAACGTTACGGTTCTGTCATCGTTGCCCGGCAAAACCACCACAAAGGTGCCTGTCCCCTTTGTGGTGGTATGTGGTGGCTAGGCGTCGAGGTAGATGCGCTGGGGGCGATTGCGGTGTCGGGCGAAGATGATGAGCGCCAGGCCCGCGATTACGAGCGGCAGGCTCAGCAGCTGACCCATGGTGATGACGCCGCCCAGCAGATAGCCCAGCTGGGCATCGGGCACGCGCACAAACTCAATGAGGAAGCGAACGATGCCGTAACCCATCACAAAGACGCCCATAAACGTGCCCTGGGGCAGCAGCGGCTTTTTGCGGCTGAGCACCTGCAGAATGCAAAAGAGCACAATGCCCTCAAGAAATGCCTCGTAGAGCTGGGAGGGATGACGCGGCATATCGCCCGCGGTGCCACCGAAGACCACGCCCCAGGGCAGATCGGTCGGCTTGCCCCACAGCTCACCGTTGACAAAGTTGGCACAACGGCCCAGGCACAAGGCCAGCGGCGCGCCTATGACGGCAAGGTCTGCCAAAGTCCAGGCATCGAGCTTATACATGCGGCACACGATGATGCCGCCGATAATGCCGCCCACCAAGCCGCCATGGAAGCTCATGCCGCCCTCGTTGGTGGCAAAGATCTCGAGCGGATGCGCCCAGTAGTAGCCGTCGCCGTAGAAAATGACGTAGAACAGACGGGCGCCGATGATAAGGCCAAAGACCACGCCGACCACGACACTCGTCAGGTCGTCAATCGTGATGTTAAAGCCCCAGCGACGCTGCGTGCGGTACATGACGACCGCCGTGAGCAGGGCACCGACCACATAGGCCAGACCATACCAGTAAATCGTGATGGGCCCCGCCGAAATCGCGACGGGATCAAGCATATGGTAGAAGTCGTTGAGCATGTCGACCCTCCTACTCCCTACATACAAATGCGGCCGCGGGCCTTGCGCTCGCAGCCGCATATTTGGGCGTAACGTCTATGCGGAGTATGCCGTCCGCAGCTTTCGCATCTTAAAACGGCGCGTACTCGTCGTACAGGTCGTCGGTCTCGCCGGAAGCATTGACCTGCTCAACGCGGGTAACGCCGGGCACATGCTCCTTCAGGATACGCTCAATGCCCATGGACAGGGTCAGCGAGCTCATGGGGCAGCCGGCGCAGGCGCCCTGCAGTTCCAGTTTGACGACGCCCTCGTCGTCAACGCCCACATACTCCATATCGCCGCCGTCGGCCTGCAGGTTGGGGCGAATCTCTTCAAGAACCTTCTTAAGCAGCTCTTCGTTAACAGCCACAGGGGCTCCTTTCTCACAATAACGCGGGCACGCCCGCGGACAGGGGCTATGTTACTACAGCCATGTACCCGCTCACGAGCCGTCCATGCGCGCAGACGCGACTTTCACGAGTAGTCAATTTGGGACGGGGCTCTTTGAGCTGCGTTCGTCGTCAGATAGCGACAACGCATATTACTGTCGAGCCTGTCCCCCGGTACCAATCTGAACATCGACGATGACCTGGCGGTAGCTGATGCCGCAAGAGTCGAGAATGCGGCGGCTGATACGGCCATCATCGGTGTCGGCGTACTTGTTGTCCAGGTAGACAACCTCGCCCACGCCCACCTGCGCCAAAATCTTGGCGCAGTCGTGGCACGGAAACAGCGTGACGTAGACCGTGGAACCCTCGAGGTCCTTGAGCGAACCACGGTAGTTGAGCACGGCGTTGGCCTCGGCGTGGACCACGTAGTTGTGCTTGTCCTGCAGCGGGTCGTCGCTCGTACCCCACGGGAAAAAGTCGTCGTTGAGCGCCGAGGGTGTACCGTTGTAGCCCACCGAAAGGATGCGGTGGTTGGTGCTGGCGATGCACGCACCCACCTGCGTGTTGGGGTCCTTGCTGCGGCGCTGCGCGGCGATGGCCACGCTCATAAAGAACTCGTCCCAGCTAATGACGTCCAGGCGCTTGCCTGACGAAGTTTGATGAAGATCGTCCGACATGGCAGACACCTCCGTAATCGCAATAGTTTGACCCATTGTAGCAGGTGAAAGGTGGGGGCGTTTGTCCCACCGGCGCCCTCACTTTTACACGCGGCGGGGCTTTTGGTTGATGCGGTAGAGCTCGGCGAGACCCCGCAGCGTCAGTGCGTCATCTACCGTCAGGCTGTGGCCGACCAACGCCGCGAGTGCCTCGGCATCGTCGCCGGTAATTACGATGGGCACGTCGCCCTCCCCCGCGGCCTTGGTCGCGCGCATCTCGGCGAGCACCATGTCGAGCATGCCGTCGATGCGGGCCACCTCGCCCAAGACCACGCCCGAGCGCATGGCCTCGCGCGTGTTGCGGCCGATGACGTGCGTTGGCGCCGAAGGCTCGACCTGCGGCAAACGCGCCGCAGCGGCCGAAAGCGAGCGGGCGCCAAGTGCCAGACCCGGCGCGATGACGCCGCCGACAAAGGTTCCGCGCGCATCGATGACCTCGATATTGGTCGTAGTGCCCAGGTCGATCACGATGCACGGCGAGCCGTAGACGGCGCGGGCAGCCACGGCGTCGGCGATGCGGTCGGGGCCGATCTCGACCGGGTCGTCGTAGTGCACGGGCATGCCGGTCTTGAGGCCCGGCCCCACGGTGAGCACGCGCCCCGTGCAGGTACGGGAAAGCGCCGCCTTCCACGGGCGCTCGAGCGCCGGCACCACGCAGCTCAGCACGGCCGCCGTGGGCACGAGCGCGCCGGGCATGCCCGCATCAGCCGCCAGCGCGGCCATGACTTGAGCGAGACGCATACGCGCTTCGTCGGCCGTGATGCTCGACGGCGTCGTGATCTCGCACGTCGCAAGCGGGCATTCCTGCGCCGCGGCCGAATCCTCGGCAAACAGGCCAAAGCGAATGAATGTGTTGCCCACGTCGACCGTCAATATATATGTGCAGCCATTAAGCATCGTCGGCACTCCTTTCGTCTGCCCAGCAGTATATCGCCTACCTAAACCAGTCATCCCAAAATGACTAGGTTGCGGCTATACTGATGCGCGGTCGTTTGCGAGCTCACGCGACGGCCTTTGGTAACCCGACTTCCCGCGCCGCATCCGTAGCGGCGCTCCCGGGGGAAGCGGATATACGCAAAGGAGTTCAATATGAGCAATCCCTCGAACCGCGCCTCGATGCGCGGGCAACTCACGCTGCGCGGTGTCGTCATCGGCGTCCTTGGCTGCGTGATCATCACGGCAAGCTCGGCCTACACGGCCCTCAAGATGGGCGCCCTCCCCTGGCCAATCATTTTCGCTGCCGTCATCTCGCTGTTCTTCCTGAAGCTCATGGGCAACGCCAGCCTCAACGAGGCAAACGTCACCCACACCATCATGTCCGCAGGCGCCATGGTCGCCGGCGGCCTGGCGTTTACCATCCCGGGCGCCTGGATGCTGGGCTATGCCGACCAGATCAGCTGGCTCGACATGTTTATCGTGGCGCTCGCCGGCACCATCCTGGGCCTGCTGGCCACCGCGCTCATCCACCGTCACTTTATCGTGGACGCCGCGCTGGAGTTCCCCACCGGCAACGCCGCAGCTCAGACCCTGCGCGCCACCGAGGCCGGCGGCAAGACCGGTAAGCAGCTCTTTGGCTCCATGGCCATCGCAGGCATCTACAGCGTGCTGCGCGACGCCCTGGGCGTGGTGCCCAGCATGCTGTGCACGCTCAACATCCCCGGCGTGACCTTTGCCATCTACAACTCGCCCATGCTGCTGTCCATCGGCTTCCTCGTGGGCTTCGCCCCCGTCGCGTTCTGGTTTGCCGGCGCGCTGCTGGGCAATTTTGGCATCATCGTCGGCGGCACCGCTGCCGGTCTGTTTGACGTTATGACCGCACAGGGCATTGTTAAGTCCCTGGGTATGGGCCTCATGATGGGCTTTGGCGTCGCCGTCGTCCTCAAGGACATCCTGCCGCAGGTCGCCGGTATCGTCCGCGGCCTCGCCGCCGACAGCTCCACCGACACCGACGAGCAGTCGCTCATCTCGGGCTCCCTTAAACTCGACGCCGGTATCATCGGCCTGGGCGCTGCCGCCATCGCCGTGATCATCGCCATCGTGCTCGACCTTGGCCCCGTCCCGGCCGTCATCGTCACGCTGTTCACCTTTGTCACCACCATCATGAGCGCGCAGAGCTGCGGCCAGACGGGCATCGACCCCATGGAGATCTTCGGCCTCATCGTCATGCTCATCGTTGCCGCCTTCGCGCAGCTCGCTCAGGTCAAGCTGTTCTTTATCGCCGGCATCGTGGCCGTAGCGTGCGGCCTTGCGGGCGACGTCATGAACGACTTCAAGGCCGGCGCCGTGCTGGGCACCAACCCGCGTGCACAGTGGGTCGGCCAGGCCATCGGCGGCATCGTGGGCGCCCTGGTCGCTGCCGCCGTCATGGTCGCGCTCGTCACCGCCTATGGTCCGGACGCCTTCGGCCCCGACAAGAGCTTTGTGGCCGCGCAGGCAAGCGTGGTCGCCACCATGGTCTCGGGCATCCCGAGCGTGCCGTGGTTTGCGGGCGGTTTTATCGCCGGCATCGTCATGTACTGGCTCGGCATTCCGGCCATGATGATCGGCCTGGGCGTGTACCTGCCGTTCTATATGTCGCTCACGGCTTTCCTGGGCTCC
>CALLST010000295.1:0-6538 GCA_938011875.1 uncultured Collinsella sp.
CGAATTGGAGAGAGCGCTCCCGCAAACTGCCTCTTGACAACTTATAGGAGCGTCGGTTTTGTTGCGCGAATCCTGCGGTTTTGCGGTCTAAAGGTGTGGATGCTCCGGGGCTTCGATTTTACTCGTTCACTTCTCGGGAAAGTATTAGAGCTCAGCTGATAGAGGTACCGCTCTGGCGTCGATGCCCCGCGTCTTCTTCGCTTGATTGGGGAAAACAGCCTCGCTTAAACAATTACGAGCCCGCCCAGACGTATCTGCGGGGTTGTCTGCACAGTTCGCGGTATTATGTTTGCGGAGTTTTGAAAGGAGCCGCAGGTGGTCACGACGACGTTTGCTTCGCCTTTGGGCGAAATCTTGCTTGCCGCTGATGGCCGCGGTCTGACGGGACTTTGGTTTGAGGGGCAGGAGCATTTTGGCTCCACGCTTCTACGGGAAGATTCCGAACATGTTGAAGGCGCCGACGCGGTTTCCGGTATTGGCGGCATGTCGTCGGCGAATCCG
The DNA here is from genome assembly GCA_938011875.1 of uncultured Collinsella sp. Lineage (GTDB taxonomy): Bacteria > Actinomycetota > Coriobacteriia > Coriobacteriales > Coriobacteriaceae > Collinsella. Next base: position 502 of record CALLST010000295.1, read on the forward strand.
GCCCATGGTGCGGCCTCTTCGGTGCTTGAGCGTTCGTGGGCTTGGCTGAATGCTTATTTTGCAGGGCAGGAACCTCGGTTTACGCCGCCGTTGCATATGATCGGTACAGCGTTTCAGCGTGAAGTTTGGTACGAGCTGCTTTCTATTCCGCGTGGTGAGGTCGCCACGTATGGTGAGATCGCCCAGCGTGTTGCGGCTCGACATCGTGTGCCGGGAAACGAGGATCCCGTTGTGTCTCCTCGTGCGGTGGGGGCTGCGGTCGCACGTAATCCCATTTCGATTATCGTGCCGTGCCATCGCGTGGTTGCCGCCGATGGTTCGCTCAACGGATATGCCGGCGGGCTTGACCGCAAGGAGTGGCTGCTTCGGCTCGAGGGCGCGTACGAGGAATAACGTTCGAGCACTTTGCATAGCCAAGACGCCGTGAAAGAACGGGATGCGCTTTCCGAATGGCGTCCCAAACGGAAACCGTGTCCCGGAATACAGCCTTAGAGTGGGATGCCGTTTCCGGTTGAGACCACTTGCTTGGACATCTTTCTACGCCCGCTTCTGCAGGGCATAGATCGACTTATCCATGTTGAACAGGTAAGCCGCGACGCAGACGATGAAGAATGCCGGCAGATTACCGAAACCGAAGACTTCGCAGGCAATCAGGATGGGTGCGAGCAGCGTATTGGTGGCGCTGCCAAAGACGGCTGCGTAGCCCAGCGCGGCGCAAAGCGCGATGGACATGCCGAGTTGAGCCTCGTTATGGCGACATCTGGGTAACAGAAAGGCCCGCGTTCCTCAGAGGCAAGATAGGCAATTCTGCTTTTGAGGTAGATCTCAATTCTGCCGACCGCATCAAACATTAACTGCCGGAGGGCTCGGTCAAATTCATACGTGTAGATGATGGTTTCGAATGTTGTGCCTTCGCGAAAGATGGTAATCCCGGACTTGCATTTGGTTTTGTAGGGAAAACAGTAGGCCGACAGTCTGTAGTGGCCGACTTCGACCAAAGCTCGCTCGAGTTCGCTTTGATCAGAGCACTTAAGACCCCTGTATTCTGTCAATAGTGCTATTTGTTCGTTGATGGATATCCGCGACTTCCGGTATTTCATTTAAGCCTCTTGATAGAAAAAGAGCTGGAGTTGCGCATCGTTGAGAGGCTTTCCAGCTTTAGCAAAACAAACTTATAAGATGCGACGGGCCGCGTCAAGATAATTACCGGACGGCCTAGGAGGCGGCTGGTTGGCTGGCTTAAAACCTAGCGCGTGAGATGACGCTCCACGCTATTCAGCGCGCTTGATAGGATGACGAACCACAGTCTTAAGTTTCTCCGGTGCACATTTGCGTGGATCGGAGAGATAGATTTCGTGATGGAAACGGGTGTCTGAGAAGTCGGGGACATAGCCCTGCTCGGTCGTGTATTCATTCATAGCGCCTACGGTCGCCGGTTCGTTGTCGTAGGGCCCGGTGTGCATGCATTGAACGCAGAGGCCCTCGTCAACTTTAAGCAGCTCGACGGCAGAAAAGTCAAGTTTCTTTTTGGTCGTGGCTTCCGCGACTGCCCAGTCAAAGTCATCTCGGGTGACGAAATCGGGCAGGCGAATGCACGAGATAAAGTTGAAATCGTCCTTGCGTACATAATCGATGTCGCCGCTCGGGGAGTCTTGCCACCAGAAACCCTCGAGCGGCGGTACCACAAAGTCGAAATAGCCCTCGATACTCCTTGAGCCTTTCTTCGACATCTTGACGGTATAGGCGATGCCGTAAAGCAGCGGCAGGGCGTTTTGATACTCGCCACCTTCGGTATTTGGGTCGCCCTTTCCGCGAACGGCAACGTAGCTCATAGGCGGGACAGTTACGATGCTCGGCTTGCTTGCAGGTTTGTAGAGCTCCTTGCATTCCTTCTTAAAGTCGAACGCCATGTTGGCCGCCTTTCTGCGTATTGGCCTGCTTAGATAACGGAATCATATCATAGAAACGAACAGCTGTTCGAATGATTTTGCTGACAGATAGAGATGCGTGCGTTGTGTTTGGCGGTCGGCCTGACCCCGTCGATGATTTCTCTGCCTTCCCGGCGCTTGCCTGCGCTCCCCGTTTCCCCATATAAAACCTGCCAAAATGAACCTGTCCCTTTTTGGTCGGCGTGAAATGGGTAATACTAAAGAGTTATCCGACCAGATGGGAATTAATCGATGGCCTATATCGAATTCAAAGACGTCATCAAAGCATACGGCGAGGGCGACGCCCGCATTCATGCGCTCGACGGCGCGAGCTTTACGGTCGAGCGCGGCGAGCTCGCCATCATTCTGGGTGCTTCGGGTGCCGGCAAGACCACGGCGCTCAACATTCTGGGCGGCATGGATACGGCGACCTCCGGCACCGTGACGGTGGACGGGCGCGACGTGAGCTCTGCCAACGAGGCGCAGCTCGTGGAATACCGCCGCGCCGACGTCGGCTTTGTCTTCCAGTTCTACAATCTGGTCCCCAACCTGACGGCGCTCGAAAATGTCGAGCTTGCGGCGCAGATTTGCCCCGATTCGCTCGATGCCGAACAGACGCTTCGCCAGGTTGGCCTGGGCGGGCGCCTCGCCAACTTTCCGGCGCAGCTTTCGGGCGGCGAGCAGCAGCGCGTGTCCATTGCCCGCGCACTGGCCAAGAATCCCAAGCTGCTTTTGTGCGACGAGCCCACGGGTGCACTCGACTACAAAACCGGCAAGCAAATCTTGCAGTTGCTACAGGACACCTGCCGCAAGCAGGACATCACGGTCATTATCATCACCCACAACTCCGCGCTGGCGCCCATGGCCGATCGCCTGATCCGCTTTAAGAGCGGCCGCGTGGAGAGCGAGACGGTCCAGCAAAATCCCGTGCCTATCGAGACGATCGAGTGGTAGCGCCCATGGACCAAGATTGCCAAAACAGCCAAAACCACGATACGGAGCACGCGGGCCGCGACCGGGAGTTCGCGACCTACCGTACCGCCCAAAGCTCAAACGATATGGTGCCGACGGTTTTTCGCCGTGGCATCTACCGCACGATTCGGGGCAGTCTTAAGCGCTTCCTATCTATCGTGGTCATCACTGCGCTTGGCGTGAGCGTGATGTGCGGCCTTAAGGCGGGTTGCGAGGACCTGTGTGATTCGGTTGATGCCTACTTCGACCAGCAAAATGTCTATGACATTAACGTGCAGTCGACCTATGGCCTTACGCGCGACGATCTCGCGGCTATCCAAGAGGTCGACGGCGTCGAGACGGTCGAGGGCATCTACACCGAGACCGCCTACACCGCCGTGGGCACAACGCGCGAGCGCGTGGTCGTGCAAAGTCTCTCCAAGGAGAACATCGATCAGCCAGTGCTCGTGAACGGCGATTTGCCCGAGAGCGCCGATGAGGTGGCGGTAACTTCGAAGTTCCTGAAGGCTTCGGGCAAAAAGCTCGGCGATACTGTGAGTTTTGCCGCCAATGACGCAAGCTCGTCGAACCAAAGTGCCAAGGATCAGTTTGCCGCGGGCGATTACACCATTACGGCCGAGGTCCTCGACCCCACTGACGTGAGCTCCGACTCGACAGTCAACGCCTTTCGCGCTGCTTCGGCTGCGGACTATAAGTTCTATGTGAGCGAGGATGCCGCGACATCATCGTCCTACTCCGCGGTCCACGTGATCGTCGAGGGAGCCAAGAGCCTCAACTCCTACTCGGATGCCTACACGGCAAAGATCAATGAGGTCAAGGGCAATATCGAGAAGATCCGCGAGGAGCGTGAAAAGGCGCGCGTCCAGGAGCTGACGGTTGACACGCCGGCAAGCTTGGATGCGGCTGAGCGCCAGGCCGCCATGCTCTTTGGGATTGAGCAGGATAGCATCAACCGCATGGCCGAGGGCAGCGAGGAGCGCGTCCAAGCTCAGGCCGAGTTGGACCAGCGCCGCGCCGCCGCCGATCAGCAATTCGCCGATGCCCGCGCCGAGCTTTCCAATCTGGGTGAATGCACTTGGTACATTCAGGACCGCGGTAACATCGCAAGCTACTCGAGCGTCGAGAGCGACAGTTCTTCGATCGAGGCCATCGCCACGGTGTTCCCGTTTATCTTCTTTATCGTCGCCGTGCTCATCAGCCTCACCACCGCCACGCGCATGGTCGAGGAGGAGCGCACGCTTATTGGCCTGTACAAGGCGCTTGGCTATTCACGCGAGCGCATCCTGTCCAAATACGTGGACTATGCGCTGTGGGCATGTCTGATCGGCGGCGTGCTCGGCAACATCATCGGCTTTGTGGGCCTGCCACTGTTCTTGTTTACGGTGTTCGACGACATGTACTCGCTGCCCCAGATGCTGCTTTCGTACGATATCGTGTCTTCACTCGTGTCGGTGGCGCTGTTTGCCGTGGGCGTGGTGGGCGCTACGATTATCGCCTGCCGCCACGAGATGGCCGAGACCCCAGCCTCGCTCATGCGTCCCAAGGCCCCGCGCGCCGGCTCTCGCATCTTGCTTGAGCGCATCGGCTTTATCTGGCGCCGCATGGGCTTTTTGAACAAGGTGGCAGCACGTAACCTGTTCCGCTACAAAAAGCGCGCTTTTATGACCATCTTCGGTATCGCCGGCTGCACGGCGCTCGTGATCTGCGGTATGGGCATTCGCGACACGTCGGTGGCGCTTTCGCCCAAACAGTACGGGCATATCACGCGCTACGACCTGCTGGCGGTCGCCAATCCCGACGATTTTTCGCAGACGTGCGCGGCATTGGATGAGCGCAGCGCGGCCAATGATTTCAACGTGACCGTGACCTCGACCCTGCCGATTATGACCGACAACGTCACCTTTACGTTTGGCGGCAAGAGCGAGACCGTGCAGCTGATCGTGGTGCCCGATGACCGCACGGGTGACTTGGGCGATTACGTGCGTCTGGAGGATGAGTCCAATGAACCGCTGCCTTTGCGTGACGGAGACGTGTATCTGAGCAAGAGTTCACAGCTGGTGCTGGGGATTCAGCCGGGCGATACGGCTCACGTCCAGGATTCGTCGCTCAATGTTGCCAAGGTCAAAGTCAGCGACATTTCGCTTAACTATCTGGGCAACACGCTTTACATGACGCAGGGCACCTATGAGCGCGCGTTCGGTCGAAGCGCACGTCTTAACGGCGTCTTTGTGCTGCTTAAGGGTTCGTCGGCCGACCAGATTGCGTTTAGCAAGAATCTTAAGAGTGACGGTTGGCTTACGATTTCGAGTACGGCCGAGCATTGGGAGAACTACGAGGCGAACTTTACGATTATCAATTCGGTCGTAGTGCTCGTGACCTTTATGGCGGCGTGCCTGTCGTTTGTGGTGGTGTTTACGCTGTCCAACACGAATATCTCCGAGCGCGAGCGTGAGCTGGCGACCATTAAGGTGCTGGGCTTCCGCCGTGGCGAGGTGCACCACTACGTCAACAAGGAGACGTTGATCCTCACGGCGATTGGCACCGCACTGGGCGTGCCGCTGGGTGGCCTGCTTGCCGAGAGCTTTACGTACATCCTGCAGATGCCGTCGCTGTACTTTGACGTCGAGGTCGAGCCGCTAAGCTACGTGCTCGCCGTGGTGCTTTCCTTTGGCTTTACGTTTATCGTCAACCTCGCTACCAATCGTACCCTCAACAAGATCGACATGGTCGGCGCCCTCAAAAGCGCCGAGTAGCTTGTCCTGGGATTCAAGTTCTAGCGAGCTGCCGACGCGCCCGCAGCAGCATTTTTGTATAAACCGCCCCGCCGATTGCATATTTCGGCGGGGCGGTTGCTTTTTGCCTGCAGGTACCCCAGGGGGCGGCGTGCAAATCCCGGAGTATTCAGCATCCCGGAGTCCGCGGGCGCGGGATCGGACGCACAAAACAGCGCTGGAAGCCCTGATTCTGAGCCCCAACGCCTCAAGAGCTGGCCATTTTTTACAGAACGCGACCCATAGCGCCCGCCTTTCGCCCAAAATCCAGTATGCAGGCACCCTCGGCTGGTAGCGCACAGAGATGTGGTGTAAGAGGCGGGGCATGCCCCGCCTCCGCCCTTTCTTGAAAGGGAGGGGACACCG
>CALLST010000296.1:0-3455 GCA_938011875.1 uncultured Collinsella sp.
ACGCCGAGCATCCAGTCGCCGGCGGCACCGGGAGCCATGATGCTCACAGGGAAGCCATAGCCCACGCTCGCGATGAGCGGACGGGCGATAAGGACGCAGATAGCGCCCTTAAGGCAGTCGAGCAGTAGCGTGAGCGCCGCGACCTTGGGGCCGGCTACACGCAGGGCGTTGGTGGTGCCGATGTTGCCGGAGCCCGCCTTGCGAATGTCCGTGTGGTTGAACACGCGGCCCAGGATCGGTCAGCAGAATCGGATTATGCATCCTTTTGCTCCTTCTTCCTAAAGAAGAGTCGAATGGGCGTGCCAGAAAAATCGAAGGTCGAGCGCATACGGTTCTCCACGTAGCGCTGGTAGGTGTCGTTGACCAGGTCGCTGTGATTGACGAAGAACGTGAACGTCGGCGGGTTGACGCCCGTCTGGGTCACGTAGTGCATGCGCAGACGACGCTTGCCGTCCACCACGGTGTGGCCGAACTCGCGCAGGTCGGTGAGGAACGTGTTGAGGCGCGAGGTGGTGATCTTTTGCGAGCGCGTCTTTTCGGCGGCGTCTACCATTGCCCAGATCTTCTCGACGCTGCGGCCGGTCAGGGCAGAGATGCGCAGATACTGGGCCCAGGGAGCCATGACGCCCAGACGGCGGTCGACGGTCTCCATGCAGGCCTCGCGCTTGCGGTCGTCGTCGAGCAGGTCCCACTTGTTGAGCAGCACCACGATGGCACAGCCGCGCTCGATGGCAAGGCCCATGACCTTCTGGTCCTGCTCGGTAACGCCCACGGAGGCGTCGACGACGAGCAGCGCCACGTCGGCGCGGTCGATGGCGCGCAGGCCGCGGACCATGGAGTAGTACTCGATGTTCTCGTACACGGTGCTCTTCTTGCGAATGCCCGCGGTGTCGACCATGCGGTAGTGCTTGCCGTTACGCTCGACGACCGTGTCGATGGCGTCGCGCGTCGTGCCGGCAATGTTGGACACGATAGAGCGGTCGGCGCCCAGGATGCGGTTGAACAGCGACGACTTACCGGCGTTGGGACGGCCGATGATGGCCACGTTCAGCGCGTCGGGGAACTCATCGGCGACCTCGTCTTCTTCCTCGGGAAGCAGGGCCACGATATCGTCGAGCAGGTCGCCCGTGCCATGGCCATGCAGGGCCGAGAGCGGCGTGGGCTCGCCGATGCCGAGCGAATAGAACTCCCAGATGCTGTCGTTTTCGCGATCGGGGTTGTCGAGCTTGTTCACCAGCAGAAAGACCGGCTTGTCGCAGCGCTTGAGCATGCGGGCGACCGACTCGTCCTCCTCGGTGACGCCGGTGCGGCCATCGACTACAAACAGGATGACTGCGGCTTCCTCGGCGGCGGCGAGCGCCTGGTCGCGGATGGACGTGGCAAAGACGTCGTCGCTCTTGAGCGGCTCGATACCGCCCGTGTCGACGATGGTGAACTCGCGGCCGTTCCAGTCGGCCGTGTGATACGAGCGGTCGCGCGTGACGCCGCGGGACTCATGGACGATGGCGTCCGAGGTCTGGGCCAGGCGGTTGACGAGCGTGGACTTGCCCACGTTGGGGCGTCCGACGACGGCGACGATAGGTTTCATCTGCACTCCTTTAATGGGTAAGGTCAGTGGAAATGTTAGAGTCCGCGGGCACAATGCCAAGGATGTGCTCCAGGGTATCGAGCAGCTCATGCGGCATGGTCGACACCACATGAACCTCGGCGCCGCGACTGGTAAGGCTTGCGAGTAAATCGTCACGATGATACTCGTCAAGCGTCATGCCGTCAGCGTTGAACATGAGCTTAGGCACAAAGAGCATAACCCCCGAGAGGTCCTGCGGCAGCTGCTCCAGAATGTCACACGCGACGATGAGGCCGGTCACGTCCACGTTGCCGCCAAAGTAGCGGTTCTTTATGGCCGTGACAGTGCCGGCGAGTCCCCGGGGCGACTCCACAAAGCGGGCCACCGTGTCGCGTGCGCTGGCGCCCGAGAGACACAGAAGCCGCTGGTTGCGGGCGGCGACGGCCTCGCGGACGCGGGCCAGACGCTCGGCGTCGGTAGCCAGCACGTCGTCGGTCTCGTCCAGATACGAGCGGATCATGCCAATGCCGTCGTAGTACTGCGGGTACCCGTCGTAAAAGTCTGCCTCGGGAGGATCGATGCCGGCGTCCAGATAGAACTCGTCGCTCATCTGGAAGGTGTGGCGGCCAAAGCGTTCGTAGGCACGATCCTGGTAGGGACGGATCATGGCAATGGTCTCGCGCGCTAGCTCGGGCTTGTCGCTGTAGGACCAGCTAAAACGGTTCTGATGCTTGGTAAAACCGAGCGGCACAATGCCCAGGCTTGTGATTTGCTCGTGCTCCTCGCAAAAGCGCAGGGTCTTTTCCAGCTCCTCACCGTCATTCATGCCAGGGCACAGCACAATCTGCGCATGAATCTCGATGCCGGCGGCCATGATGGCCTCGAGCACGTCCATGCCGCGCTGGGCGTTGCGGCCCATCATGCGGCGGCGGACGTCGGGGCTCACGGCATGGACCGACACGTTCATCGGACTCATGTTGCGCTGGATGACGTTTTGCACGTCCTCGTCGGTGAGGTTCGTGAGCGTGACGAAGTTGCCCTGCAAAAAGCTCAGGCGGTAGTCGTCGTCGCGAATATAGAGCGTGGAGCGGCCGCCCTTGGGCAGCATGGTCATAAAGCAGAACACGCAGGCGTTGACGCAGGTACGCATGCCGTCGAAGATGGGGCCATCGAACTCCAAACCCCAATCCTCGCCGGGAAAACGGTCGAGCTCCACGGGGGTGACAGTGCCGTCGCGCGGATCGAATACCTCCAGCTCGACGGTATCGTCGTCTGCTTCCCAAAGCCAGACGATCATGTCGGTGAGTTGCTCGCCGTTGACCGTGAGCACGCGCATGCCCGGCTCGATACCCACATCCCATGCGGGCGATTCGGGACGCACGTTCTTAACGAGCGCGCCCTCACCCGGCTCGGGGTCGCGGCTGCGCCCGTAATCGGCCACCTCGGCGGCGTATGCGGGTACGGTCTGGTCCATGGTTAGCGGCAAAGCTCCTTGATGCGCGTGACGGCGCGTTCGATGTGTTCTTGTGGGGTGGAGGCTCCGGCGGTGATGCCGATGTGGTGAGCGTCGGTAAACCAAGCGGTCTCAAGCTCTGAAGCTTCCTCGATGTGATGCGTGCGCTCGCAGGCGTCTGCGCAAATCTGCGCCAGGCGGCGGGTGTTGCCCGAGTTCTTGCCGCCCACGATGACCATGCAGTCGCAGCGGTTGGCAAGTGTGGCTGCTGCCTGTTGACGCTCACTCGTGGCGGCGCAGATGGTGTTGATCACACGCAGCTCCTGCACGCGCGGGGTGATAGCTGCCACGACCTCGGCGAGGTTCTGCGCGGTCTGGGTGGTCTGCACGACGAGGCCTACCTTGCCCTTGAACGACAAGGCGTTGGCGTCGGCG
>CALLST010000297.1:0-3504 GCA_938011875.1 uncultured Collinsella sp.
GCGCTCGCTGGGTCTGTCGCAGTGGCAGGCCATGCGCAAGGTCGTGTTCCCCCAGGGTATTAAAAACGCGATCCCCGCACTCACCAACGAGCTCATCATCAACATCAAGGACTCGTCGGTGCTTTCGGTCATCGGCGTATTCGACCTCATGTACGCCACCACCACCGTCGCCGGCGTGTACTACCGTCAGATGGAGGTCTACTGCGTGGCGCTCGTGGTCTACCTGATCCTGACGCTCGTGGCGAGCCGCCTGCTCGAGGCCTTTGGCAAAAAGCTCGGCGCCGAGGCTCCTGCCACGCTGCCCAGCTCTAACTAGGCTTAAGACGAGGAGAATCATCATGGCAGATACCGCCATTACCGGCACTGCAGCAGCCGTGCAAAACCAAGAGCCGCTTATCTGCGTCGAGGGCCTGCGCAAGAGCTTTGGCTCACTCGAGGTACTCAAGGGTATCGACTTGTCCGTCAATCCCGGCGAGGTCGTCACCATTATCGGCGCCTCGGGCTCGGGCAAGTCGACCTTCCTGCGCTGCCTCAACCTGCTCGAGACTCCGGACGCGGGCCATATCTGGTTTCACGGCCAGGACCTTACGGCCGAGCGCTGCAATATCAATAAACTCCGCGAGGACATCGGCATGGTGTTCCAGGGCTTTAACCTGTTCAACAACATGGATGTGCTCGACAACTGCACGCTTGCGCCCGTCACGCTCAAAAAAATGAGCAAGGCCGAGGCCGAGAAGGTCGCGATGGAGCATTTGACGAGTGTGGGGCTCGAGAAGTTCGCGCACGCCGCCGTGGGTCGCCTGTCCGGCGGTCAAAAGCAGCGCGTGGCCATCGCTCGTGCCCTATGCATGAATCCGCAGATCATGCTGTTCGACGAGCCGACCTCCGCACTCGACCCCGAGATCGTGGGCGAGGTGCTCGAGGTCATGCGCAAGCTCGCTGCCGACGGCATGACCATGGTCGTCGTCACGCACGAGATGGCCTTTGCCCGCACGGTGTCCGACCGCGTGGTCTTTATGGACAAGGGCGTGGTGCTCGAGGATGCCGCGCCGGCCGAGCTCTTCGGCAACCCCAAACATCAGCGCACGCGCGAGTTCCTCTCGCGTTATCTCGAGGACAAATAACCGACCGCAAACGCTTATGTGGCAGGGCCGCTCCGGTGGGGCGGCCCTTGTCGTCACAATCGAAAGGATGTCATGGCCGAGGTTTGGCGCTTCTTTGCGCATGAGGACGATTTTGCCGATATGGACGAGGCCGGCGCGTGCGAGCGCTTGGGCCGCGTGCTGTCGTTTCCGACCATCTCGAGCATGGATGCCGAGGCGGTGGACTGGCAGCCCTTCGACGACCTGCGCGCCTATATGCAGCAGGCCTGGCCGCATGTATTTGCGGCGGGCGAGGTCGAGCTTATCGACCATTCGCTATTGGTGACGCTTAGCGGTTCCGACCCTGACCTCAAGCCCATTATGCTCATGGGCCACATGGACGTGGTTCCCGTGGTGCCGGGTACCGAGGCTGACTGGACGCATGTCCCCTTTAGCGGACATGTGGACGACACCTACATTTGGGGTCGCGGCGCCATCGATATGAAAGACCAGGTCGCAGGCATTCTCGAGGCGGTTGAGTATGCGCTCGCACACGGCTGGGAGCACGAGCGCACCCTGCTGCTGGCTTTTGGCCAGGACGAGGAAACCACGCAGTTCGGTGCGGGTGCCATCGGCCGCGTGCTCGAAGAGCGCGGCATTGAGCTTGAGTACCTGATCGACGAGGGCGACTACCGCATCGTTTCGGATGCCGAGTACAGCGCAGGCGAGGGTTGGCTCATGCACGCCGACCTGGCTGAGAAGGGTTATGCCGACATTGTGCTCAAGACAAAGAGCGCGGGTGGGCATTCTTCCAACCCCTACGGCGGCACGTCGCTCGAGGTGCTCAGCCGTGCCATCACCGCAATCTGCGATATCGAGTGGCCGACGCGCGTGACCGACTTGCTTGCCGCCCAGCTCGTCGAGCTGGGGCTCTACACGGCGGATGAGATTGCCGCCAACGGGGATGCCATTGTCCGCGATTGCCTCGCCAGCAAAAAGCTCTACCCGCTCGTGACGACCACCTGCGCGCCCACGCAGATCGAGGGCGGCAGCACCGGCGCCAACGTGATGCCGCAGGATATGCAGGCGGTCATCAACCTCCGTCTTGCCGACGGCGACACGGTCGAGAGCGTGATGGAGCACTGCCGCGCGGCGGTGCAGGACCCGACCGTGGAACTGCGCTACCAGCAGGCCAACGATCCCTCCGCCACGGCCCGGCGCGATGGCTACGGCTACCGCACGGTGGTGGACAGTATGCGGCGCTACTACCCCGACGTGGTGTTCGTTCCGTCCATGACCGTCGGCGCGACTGACGCGCACCAATACGAGCAGATCTGCGACACCTGCCTGCGCTGCTCGCCCTTCATGGTGGAGCCAGAGGAGGCCGCCTCCGGCGTTCACGGGACGAACGAGCGCATTCTGGTCCGCGCCTATCTGCAGGGCATCCGCGTGCTCATCGACCTGATGGAGCACGCCAACCTCTGAGACACGACCGCAGTCCGCACGCCAAGCCGCAAGCACGCAAAAAAGCAGCCGCGCTCCCTGCACCGGGAACGCGGCTCCTTCCTTATTATTGTCTGCGGCAACTTCCTTTACCACGCGGCGACCGCGCCGTCGCAGCGCGGCTCGGTGCCCGCCGTGTAAACGCCGTCCTCTCCGCGCCAGATGATCTGACCGCGGCCCATCGAAATGCGGTCGTCCACGACCGTGACCTCATGGCCCATCGCGCGCAGCTCGTCGGCAATGGCTTCGCCCGCCTCGCGCTCCAGTTCGAGCCTCCTGCCGCCGATCCATTGGATGCGCGGCGCGTCAAGCGCCTCCTGCGGGTTCATGTGATAATCGAGCGTGTTGACGAGGATCTCGGTCTGACCCTGCGGCTGCATGAACGCGCCCATCACACCGAATGGGCCGACGGCGGCGCCGTCCTTGAGCAAGAAGCCGGGAATGATGGTGTGGTAGGACCTCTTGCCGCCGAGGCAGTTGTCGCTTGCGGGGTCGAGCGAGAAGTTCGCGCCGCGGTTTTGGAGCGAGATGCCCGTCCCCGGCACGGCGACGCCCGCGCCGAAGGTGGTGTAATTGCTTTGGATGAATGAGACCATGTTGCCCTCGCGGTCGGCGGTGCAGAGATAGATGGTGCCGCCGCAGTGCGGGTCGCCCGCCCTCGGCTCCAGCGCGCGGTCGGTGATGAGCGCGCGGCGCGCGGCGAGATAGGCGGGATCCAGCAGCTCGCTGACCTTTGTTTTCATATAGCGCGGGTCGGCGACGTAGGTCCTCGTGTCGGCAAAGGCCAGCTTGATGGCCTCCATCACCTTGTGATAGTGCTCGGCGCTCTCGCGATTTTCCGGCATGGTCATGCCGTTCAGGATGCCGAGCGCCATGAGCACCGTGATGCCGTGGCCGTTCGGCGGGATCTCACAGACCG
>CALLST010000298.1:0-1589 GCA_938011875.1 uncultured Collinsella sp.
GCGGCGATTATCGACTTTGCGGGTCGTATCTTCTGCAGCATACGGACTATGCAGCGTTTGCAGGGTCGGTATTGCGTGAGCCTGACGAGCATCGCCTGCGTCCCAATGCTCGGTTTCTTGAGGTCCACCGCGCCGAGTTCGATTTCTCGGAATCGCGCCGCGCCGCATCGAGAGCTGCGCGATCCTGCCATCCTCTCCTCAACAGTTAAAACGGGAAAGGGGAGACTATGGGATGGCGAAGTGATATCGCGCGAGGTGTGTACGGAAACCTACCGCGAGTGTTAATGGATCGGAGCCTGTTCCCGCTCGTCGAAGTTAGCTGCAGCCAAATCTGTCTGCCGTGCCCAAGCTGTGGCACAGACCTCCCTTGCCTAGACATCAGCTTCATCGACATCCGCGACAAGTGCGCTACCGAGCTGCGGGCTCGAACAGGCCTGCGTCTTCCAGTCTATCCTCAGCAATGCCCAACCTGCGGATGCGCCATTACCTATGACGAGGCGGAGCCGTAGCTTCGAAGACTGAATATCTAGTCGGGCAAACCCGGTGATTCGACATTTTCTGCGTTACACAAACAGCTCAGCTACCTGCGCATACTCGATTTGCGAGGATTTTCACGCTCGATTTTCGAGTTTTGCCCTACAGGTAAATCCCCTCGAGCAGGCTCTTGTGGAACTCGGCGTGATGGTCGCGTGCCCAGGTAAAGAGCGCCTGGTCAAAGTCGGTACGCGTGGCCGGGACGCCAAAGACGCCGGCAACTTCGACGCGTATAAACTCCAGTGCCGGCAGCTTGTTGATGGCAGTGAGGGCAAACGGGGACGAGGGCTCCTCGAACAGATAGCGGCTGCCTTGCAGCGCGTCGCAACTGGTGCACGTGTTGCCGAGCGACGGGGCTTTGGAGGCTCGCGCGCCTACGGGCTTGTAGCCGCAGCGCTTATGAAGGTAGTCGCGGATCTCGCCCGGCACGCAGCCAAGAGCGGGCACGATGGCGAGTGCGTTGGCGTTGGCCGTGTCGATGGCAATGTGCCCGGCTTCGTTGGGCGCGTGCGCGATGGCGGTGCTCTCGTCGTTATCGGCTCGATAAGGAATGCCGAAGGCCGCGACCGAGGTCTCTTTGTGACACTTCCAGCACTCGCGCTTGCTCAGTACTAGATATATATACGGCGCTGAGGGGTCGGATCGGTCAACACCGGGCAGCCACTCGGCAAAGGGCTCGGGGTTGACGCCGCTGGGCACATACCAGATCTTCTTGGTCCGGTCCCATTTGGCGCCCAGCGCCTTGGCTTCTTCTTTGTGCGAAAAGGGGACATCGAGCTCGGTGCGCATGGTGGCTCCTTGGTGCTGTAGGTGTAAGTGGCTCAAGGATACCGCAGGGCGCAGACATCGCGGCGTTTTGCTGAGGAGTTGCGGCTCGGATGGGTTCGAGACGCGTTGGCCTCGGCCTCGGTGGCTATTGACGCGGTTTTGTGCATGGGCAGGGTGGTTGCTTGGGCGGTTGGAGTTGGCAGCTGATTTGGCGACATAAAACAAAACAGCCCAGAGGACATAGCCTCTGAGCTGCGAACATTTGGTGGGCGTTAGAAGATTTGAAC
>CALLST010000299.1:0-1620 GCA_938011875.1 uncultured Collinsella sp.
CGACCTGGACGACGACGCCCGCATCACCTTCTACCAGCAGGGCGACTACATCGACATGTGTGTCGGCCCCCACATCTGCTACACCAAGGCGCTGAAGGCCTTTAAGCTCACCGGCGTCTCGGGCGCCTACTGGAAGGGCGATAAGGACAACAAGATGCTCACCCGCATCAACGGCGTCGCCTTTGCCACCAAGGAAGAGCTCGACGAGCACATGCACATGCTGGAGGAGGCCAAGAAGCGCGACCACCGCAAGATCGGCCGCGAGATGGACCTCTTTATGATGCGCGACGAGGCCCCCGGCTTCCCGTTCTTCCTTCCTAATGGCATGATTCTTAAGAACACGCTGCTGGACTACTGGCGCGAGATCCACCACAAGGCCGGCTACGTGGAGATCTCCACGCCGCTCATCATGAACAAGCAGCTGTGGAAGACCTCGGGCCACTGGGACCATTACAAGGACAACATGTACTCCACCGTCATCGACGACGAAGAGTACTGCATTAAGCCCATGAACTGCCCGGGCGGCGTGCTGGTGTACGCCTCCAAGCCGCACTCCTACCGCGAGCTGCCCATCCGCGCCGGCGAGATTGGCCTGGTGCACCGCCACGAGCTGCGCGGCGCCCTGCACGGCCTGTTCCGCGTGCGTTGCTTTAACCAGGACGACGCCCACCTGTTTGTGCGTCCCGACCAGCTGACCGACGAGATCGTGGGTGTGGTCAACCTCATCGACTCCGTGTACCAAAAGTTTGGCTTTAAGTACCACGTTGAGCTTTCCACCCGCCCCGAGGATTCCATGGGTTCGGACGAGGACTGGGCGCGCGCCGAGGAGGGCCTGCGCACCGCTCTGGAGAAGCTGGGCATGGACTACGAGGTCAACGAGGGCGATGGCGCCTTCTACGGCCCCAAGATCGACTTCCACCTGGAGGACTCGCTCGGCCGTACCTGGCAGTGCGGTACCGTGCAGCTCGACTTCCAGATGCCGCTCAACTTTGACCTGGAGTACGTGGACGCCGACGGCACCAAGAAGCGCCCCATCATGCTGCACCGCGTGTGCTTTGGCTCCATCGAGCGCTTCATCGGTATTCTGATCGAGCACTTTGCGGGCAAGTTCCCCACCTGGCTGGCTCCCGTGCAGGTCAAGGCGCTTCCGGTTTCCGAGAAGAGCCGCGACTACGCCCACGAGGTGTGCGCCAAGCTGGAGGAGGCCGGCATTCGCGTGGTCTGCGACGACCGCGACGAGAAGATCGGCTACAAGATCCGCGAGGCCCGCAGCATCGACCGCGTGCCCTATATGCTCATCCTGGGCGAGAAGGAGGTCGAGGCCGGCAACATCTCCGTCCGCGATCGCTCCAACGAGACCGTTCAGATGAGCGTTGACGAGTTTGTTGCCAAGGTGACCGAGGAGATTAAGACCCGCGCCTAAGGTAAACTTCACAACAATTAACAAAGGCGACCGTCCACAAAGGGCGGTCGCCTTTTTTCATGCCGAAATAAGAAAAGCCGCTGGTTGAGCGGCTTTTTTTGTTGCACAAAAAGGTACAGGTTTTTGTATCTTTCGACAGACGACATTATACGAGCAGTTAATCAGCGTTTGCCCAGATTACGCAAAATGTACTGCTA
>CALLST010000300.1:0-1967 GCA_938011875.1 uncultured Collinsella sp.
TGCGTACCAAGCGCCCTGCCCCTTCTTGGCCTCCGGGTCATGCCAAAGCCTCAGACACAGCATCTCGCTCACCTTGATGACCGACTTCTCGTCTGCCGACACAACGGCGTTGCCCATGACGATGTCCTTATCGGAGCTCGCCTTGCGAGCAATGTCTTTGCCCCGTGCATTAACGCCGGCATAGCGATAGACCGTTTGCTCGAACAACTCGCCCTTTCCCTTACGCGGAACAAAGCGGGTGGGTACGACGAAATCGTGCGCCGCGCGTACTTCGTTCGCAAAGGTTTCCCAGGGCATAACACTTTCGAGAGCCTTCATGATGGCATCACGGCGTTGGGTCTCGTTCATACCTCTGGTTATGCTCCAGTGTGTCTCTTGGTTGATTCGAGCGGTTTTAATCACGAGGCTTCGACTACATGCTGCAATCACACAAGCATCGGTGGCATGGTGACGATCGTCCGAGCGGTCTTTTTCGCCATTCGAACCAAAGTTAAGCCCCCACCTGCGACGCAGCCATGCGGTCGCTCTGCCAGTGGTAGGAACAACATGTGCCTTTGCGCCATCATCGGGGAACAGCAGGCAGTCGGCGAGGTAAGCGCATACTTCTCGCGACATATAGGCGGTGTCGGTGAAGCTGCGTGCTAAGAATTCGCCTTCCTTGGTATCAAGGTCTTTTTCCAGCAGGAAGTTCTTTTTGCGACGGCTGAGTTTCTGGTTTTCCTGAACGCGACGCTCAAAAGCATCCCATGAAGGCGCACCGTCGTGGGACATCCATTCGTAAGGCGTCTGTTCGCGTTTGTCCTGATTGCTTTTGGCGAGAACCAGGACTTTGTTGTTGCGCGAGTTTTCTCCCGTGCGAGAGAACGGCAGGATGTGGTCGATCTGCGTGTAGGTGTCGTCGCTAATTAGGCGATCGACTTCGATTTTAGCGCCCGTGTAAAGATCGAAGTATTCCTGCTCTTCCCATAGGCGGTACTTCTCTATCTGTTTGCCCGTGACCTCATCTGCCGTGCAGCCACGCAGTTCAGCGATTTGCCCGGCAATGCGCTCGCGATTTTTCTCATTCTTCTTATTGGCCTTGGCAATCTCGTCTTTTGCGCGTTGAGGCAACCTGAGCTCTCGATCAAGCTCAACGTGGATTTCGTTTGGCACGCCCCACTTGCGGCAGATGGCGTTGACCACTTTTCGCATTTGCGACATGGAGCGAATGACGACGGGATTGTTATTTGTCCGACCGGTACGTTCGATCCAGGTCTCATAGGGCATCAGGCGATCGGAGCGCTCGAGCTGGGCGCCAGCGATGCGCAGTCCCAGCAGGCCGCAGTCATTTTCGGCCTGCGTAAGGTTGAGGACCTCGGGCTCCTCGAGGCAATCGAGCAGCATGTCGAGTGCTTTTTTGGAACGGTTGCCATAGCCGTTAAGAGCTTTGGATGAATAGGGAAGCCTACAAAGCGCCTCGATCTCCGCTTCCGAAAGCGGTAGCCCCTGAAGCTGCTCTTGGAGTACGGGGAGAGCTGAAGAGTATGCCACCGCCTCCATAACGGCATCGGCGAGATTGCGGTCATCGCGCAAACGCTGCAGGAGAATGGGGTTGGTTGCATTGAGGGTATTGCGGAGCACGCGCCATCCCTTGGGCTTGTACACCTCGCGCGTTTTTTCGTCGGCAGCTGGAACTCCCTTAAAGTAATCGCCGGAACTAAGGTCGAGCGCTTTTCTGAGGGCGCCGAATTTAACGGCGCAATCTTTGTTGCCTCGAATTGGCTCGCACGAGAACAGGATTGCAATGCACTCATCGCGCTCCGTTGCGCTCAGGGCGCGAGAGGTCCCGTTTTCGTGGATGATGGTGATGTTGCCGAGTGCGCCATAGGCTGAAACGAGTTCGCTCGTAAGCGTGCAGCGTGCAGCTCGTTTTTCTGTTGGGAAGTATGAGCAGTGGCCAACGAGGTCGTACGTGCGGCGGTCGAAGT
>CALLST010000301.1:0-10843 GCA_938011875.1 uncultured Collinsella sp.
CACCCAGCTCTAACGTTTGCGGCGCTTTGTCGCGGCGAGGCCGGCGGCGGCGACGGTTGCGCCGGCGATGCCTAGGGCGGCGACCGTCATCGCGGTGGTATCCCCCGTGGTAGCCAGGACAGCATCGCTCTTCTTGGCCTGCGTGGTTTTCTCAACCGTCTTGGTCGTGGCGGTTGTCGTGGCCGACTTGGCCGCGGGTTTGGTCTCGGGCTTCACTTCGGGCTTGGTCTCGGGCTTAACCTCAGGCTGCGGTGTCGGCTTGGGATCCGGCGTAGGCTGCGGATCGGGAGTCGGCGTGGCTTCAAGCGTAAAGGTCAGATCGGTGTTGAGCCACAGGGTGTAAATCCAGCCGCTGTCCTCATCGGATACGCTATCCGCGACCTGGTAGCCGCACTCCTGGCCGTTGATCACCAGCTTGGAGTTGGGCGTAAAGTAGAAGCCGCGCGCCGACTTAAGGTAGATGCCGTAGCGATAGGTCACGCCAGGCTTAAAGGCATCGATGTGGTTCGTGATGTTCTGATCCCAGAACTTCTGAGAGTTCACTTCGCTGCCATCGCTGCCCGTCCAGAACTCACACTGAGGAAGGGAGTTGGAGCCCGTCGGAACATTCGCCGTAAAGACCGGCTTATCGCCCGCCTTGAAGGTGGTCGTGGCACCGTTGATCTCGATAACGTCGATGGCCCGCCATTCGTCGATCGGCTGCTCGCACAGCATATTGTCAGCGTTTGGCGCGAAGACGCCGTTGACGGTCTTGATGTGGTGCGCCCAATGACCGTTGACGTTCATATTGCAGTCATCGGCCACGGTATTGTCGCCCTTGAGCCTCAGCTCAACGGAGTACATGTAGAACTTTCCCTCTTCGAAGTGGTCAATCTTCTTCATGCCCGGCGTGTACTTCGCGGGGTCGGAATACCAGAAGGCAACGGGTACCGACTCCCCGGATTCCATATCGAGCTCCATCTCTTCCCAGCACTCATAGGCGATCTCGTACTTGTCGGCGTCAGCAGCGGGGATCGTCGCGGTCGCGCGCGGCGCCTCGCCGGGCGCGTAGTCGGTCTTCACGTCGTTGACGTCCAGGTTATGGAGGGCTTCGTTTTCCGATGCAACGAGCGTAATTTCGCTCTTGATGACGTAGCGGAGGTAATAATCGTACCTGGTTTCGTTGAGGATAGTCGAGCTGCCTTCATAGTCAGTTCCGGTATACTCCAGTGCCGTGCCAATATAGAGAGCCTCATTGCGCGTGAGTCGATACGAGCCGCCTGCCGCGCCACCCGTAAAGGTCAGCGTCAGCCTCATGTAATCGCCAACAGGCTCAAAGCGGGCCGTCACATCGGACATAGATGTGTCCTGGACTTCAGCCAGGGTGCCCGAAGCAGCATCGGCCCGGTAGTACTTGGTTTCGACAAGTTCGCAGAGCGGCTCATCCGGCATGCCGCCCTCAACATCGGGAAAATCATAGGTATACGACTGGCCCTTTTCGAGTGTGACATTGCTCGGAAGCGCGCAGTCCGTGTAGCGGGAAACCACGGTCGTATTGACCCTAACGTCGCTGCCGCCAACAACATCAGTCACACCGCGGGGCATGATGGCGTCATTCGCCGGCGTGGCGGCGTTGTCGCTGGGAGTATTTTGTTCAGCGGGTGCCGCATCGTTGGATTCATCGGTGGCGCCAGTCGGGGCCGTCTGCTGAGGCTCAGCGGTGGCTTGCGCCGCCGGAGCAGCATCGGTTGCAGGCGCGGTCGTTGCGGCCGCATCCTCCGCAACCGTCGGCGTCACCGGAGCCGCGGCAACCTCATCGATCCCAGCGGCGGGATCGGCGCATTCCGTCGCCAGCGCCACGCTCGGCAGCAGCAACTGACCGACCATAAGCGCACACGCGCCGGCGCAAGCGATTTTGGCACCCACACAACGCCAAGTACCGTGAACCAGCGAGCAGGTGCGCTCACGCTGAGTTTGCTTATCGAAGTGACTTCCGTTCATAACGGCCTCCTTGGTCGTAGGGACATACCGCCACAAAGGTGCCTGTCCCCTTTGTGGCGGTCCTGTACCACCAAGATGTGCCAAATGACTCCATATGCCTAGGTTCGTAGATGCGAACCTAGGCCTCTACCTGCGGTTTAATTCAATATGATTTCGTTGTCGTCACACGCGTCCCAGGGACGCTACAATCGAGGACACGACTATTCCGTCCACCCAAAGGACTGTCCTTGAATCTGAGCAAGCCTAAAATCAACGCGCTTCTGGCACTCGCACTGTTTACCTTCGCCTTCCTTGCCGCCGAGTTTCGCTTCGACGTCAACGTCGGGCTGCTCGCCGGTGCCGAACGCGTTGTGATCGCACAGGGCTTTATTCTGGGCGCGAGTGTACTCGGCTTTATCGGATATGCGCCGCTGCTCGGGCTCGCACAGCGCAAAGGCCACTCATTGGCAGCCGCCAACGCCGCTGTTCCCGTCGCCATCCTGGGATTGACCCAGATCCAGTCCCCCACGGGCCCGCTTGCCCTCGAGATTCTGGGGTGCGTGGCGTTCTTTGGACTCGGCCTGCTGGGCGCCGCCACTCACCACGCCTTTTCGTTGGCATTTCAGGATGATCCCAAGCTCGCCACCGGTGCGGGAGCGGCCTATGCCGCGGGCATCCTGATGCAGTTCGCCGTCAACCTGCTCAATTGCGGCGGTATCGCAGAGCTCATCGTCCTTGGCACAGCGACGATCGCCATCTCCGCCCTCAGCGTCGTTCCCCAAAAGGCTGCCGAGAGCTCCAGCCCCGCCATCAATCCCTTTGTTGAGCCCTCTCATGCCCTCGCCAAACAGGCATGCTGGAGCATCGCGCTCGTCATGATTCTTGCCTGCTTGTTCTCGACCCTCGACAACGTGGTCACACTCTCCAACGCCCACGGCACCATTGCCGTGCAGACTTGGCCGCGCCTCTTTTTGGCGGCAAGCGGCCTTGCCGCCGGTCTTATCTTTGATCTTGCCGAGCGCCGATACATGGGGCTTGTCATGCTCGGCATTGCCGTGCTCTCGACCATTTCCATCCTGGCCGTCGAGGCCGGTGCCGATCCCAACCTGGGCCTTGTCGTCTTTTACCTGAGCTCGGGCTTTTTTGTCACGTTCTTTACCGCCACCTTTACACAGCTGGCACCGCACATGCATGCGCCCGCTCTCTGGGCCGGCATGGGACGCGCCGCCAACAATGCATGCGCATTCACTACATCGGGCATCTCGCTTGCCCTTGTGACCTCGGGCAACGTTGCCCTCATCATGATCGGTGCGCTCGTTTTGCTCGTCGCCGCCTGCGCGGCGTTTGTAGCCGCGGGCCTGTTCCGCCTGCCCCAAACCGAGCAGGAGCGCGAGCGCGAGCAGCTGGCAGAAGAAGTGCTCGCCGCGCCCACCGTCGAGGAGCAGCGCCAGGCCTTCATCGCCAACCACGCCCTCACCCCGCGCGAAGTCGACGTGCTCATAGCCGTGACCCAGGATGAACGCCCGCTCAAGCAGGTCGCCGAGGAGCTCGGTATCTCGATGCGCATGGTGCAGCGCCACCTGAGCTCTATCTACCAAAAGACCGACACGCAGACGCGCGCCGGTCTCGCCAAAGCCTTCCCCTCTGCCTAAAACAAAAACCACCACAAAGGTGCTGTCCCCTTTGTGGTGGTTTTGATCGGCTAGCCTTCGAGCTGCGCCACTTTGTAGCGGTAGGCAGCGGCGATGACGTCCTTGCAGCCCTCGCGGCCCAGCTTGGCGCGGTTGACGACGATGTCCTTGCCGCTCGTCATCTTCCACTTTCCGGCGCTGTAGCGCTTATAGAACGCCTCGCGCGCCTTCTGCTGCTGCTTGACCAGCTTAGCGCCCTTCTTTTTGTTGAGGCCACGCTTCTTACGCACGATCTCGACGCGGTCCTCAAAGGGTGCGGTCACCAACACGGCAATGTGGTTGGGGTTGTTACGCAGCAGGTAATCGGACAGACGGCCTTCGATAATGCAGCTCTCGGTCTCGCCCAGATCCAAAATCACCTGGCTCATCTTTTGGAACAACTTATCCGAGTACGAACGCGCATCGTAGCGGTCGGGCAGAAACGCCATGTTCTCCACGGCCAGACGCTCGTCATAGGCGGCCATCTTATCGAGCGACTCGCCCGCGCGCAGCGATGCGCGCACCAGCAGCTCGTTATCGTACAGCGGAATCCCCAACTCGTCGGCAAGCATGCGGCCAATCTCGTGGCCCTCGGCGCCAAAGTCGCGCGCGATGGTAATGACCACAGGATTCTTCTTGTTCTCCAGATCGCTCATCGCGATTCCTTTCTCTATGTGACAAAGGGGCTGTCCCTTTGCCACATTCTACGCTGCCACGATGCGACGTTGATATGCCCTCACCAGCAGCGAGATACCAAAGTTGAGCACAAAGTACATCGCAAACACCAGGCCGTAGAGCATAAGCACCTGCGACAGATCGATCGCGTGGGCCATCACGACGTTTGCCGTGTACATGAGCTCGGCCACGTTAATGCCCGAAAGATACGAGCTGTCCTTAATGACGGTTGTGCACTGGCTAAACAGCGCCGGAATGATCGTCTTAAACGTCTGGGGCAGAATGATGTAGCGCATGGTGGCAAAGAAGCCAAAACCCTGGCTCTGCGCTGCCTCAAACTGGCCGCGTGGAATCGAGTTGAGGCCTCCGCGCACAATCTCGGCCATAACAGCGCTGGTAAACAGCGTAAAGGCGATGGTCGAAATCACAATGTCCAAACCCTGCACCGTAAAGTAGATAAACAGGATCCACAGCAGGTTTGGCGTGCAACGGAACAGCTCGATATAGGCGCTCACCAAAATACGGAATGGACGGGGCGCATAACTTTTAACGAGCGCCAGCACCGTGCCAAAGATGAGCGAGAAAAAGATCGACAGCGCCGAGATCTCGATCGTCTTAACAAAGCCGCCCCAAATGTAGAGCAGGTTGGTCGCGTTGAAGATTTCCATGCGCTAGGCCTCCTCTACGTTGTCGAGCCCCAGCTCGGCCAGGCTCACGCCGCGCGGACGCTCCTTGGAGCGGCGCTCGAGCCACTGCACCAGCATGGCGAGCGGAAAGCAGATGATGAAGTACATAAGGCAGCAGACGATGTATCCCTGCAGGTAACCGTACAGACTCACAAAGTTGTCGGAACGGTACATAAGGTCGCCGCCGGCCACAAGCGCCAGCACCGACGTGTTCTTGACCAGGTTGAGCGCCTGGTTACACAGCGGCGGCAGAATGATCTTGAATGTCTGGGGCAGCACGATGTACCAGTACGCCTGCGCACGGGTGAAGCCCTGGCTCTGGGCCGCCTCCATCTGACCGCGCGGAACGGCCTCGATACCGGTGCGGATGACCTCCGAAATGTAGGCCGCATGATACAGACCCACGCCCAAGAAGCCCAGCACGAACGGCGCGATACGCACCGGCTGATCGGCACCGGTTATGGCCTGCAAAAACTGCGGACCGGCCATGTACATAAAGAGCACCTGCACGGGCAACGGGGTGTTCTGGTAAAACTCCACGTACACGCGGCTTATGGCGCGCAGCACGCGCGAGCGAGTGGTAGAGAACACGCCCAGCAGCGTGCCCAGCACCAGCGACAGCAGCAGACCGGCAACGACCACCTGTAGCGTCACGCCAAAGCCCTCCCAGAAGGGCCCCATGTTTTGAAATGTCGTCGACCAACGGTCGGCGTCAAATAATCCTTCGAGCATTTGATTCCTTCCTTGGACGATGCGCCTATACAAGACCCCAGGTCTTGACCTCTTGGTCGAGCCAGCCGTCGGCCAGGCGATCGCAAATCACCTGATCGACCACGGCCGAAAGGTCGCAGCCCTTCTTGGTCGCCACGCCGTAGCCCTGCTCGCCAAACTTGACCTCGGGCTGCAGCAGCTCAACGGTCTCGTTCATGTAACCGGCCAGCGTGGAGCGGTCCATGGCAAAGACGTCGATATTGCCGGCGTCGAGCGAACTCTTGATGATGGGGTAACCGCTAAAGGCCCTAAACTCGGGCTCGCAGCTAAAGCCGTTGTCCTTGATCATCTGCTCGATCAGGCCCTGCGTGGTGGCACCCTGGCTCACGCCAATGACCTTGCCGTCCAGGTCCTCAATCGAGGTAAAGCCCGAACGCTTCTTGACCATGAGTCCCACGTAGTCGGTGCGGTACGGCGTCGAGAAATCCCAGCTCTTCTTGCGCTCGTCGGTGATGGTGTAGGTCGCCGCGACCACGTCGAGTTGGCCGTTATCGATCAGCGGGCCGCGCGTCTTGGGCGTTACGTCGGTAAACTCGACTAGCCCCTGGGCGCGAGCATCCTTGTAGCTCACACCAAAGACGGCAGCGGCGATCTGGTAGCACAAATCGACTTCCATGCCCTCAAAGCGGCCCTTGGCGGTGTCGTAATAGCCGTAACCGGGAACGTCCTTCTTAACGCCGGCATTCAGATGTCCACGCGACTTGATGGCCGCAAGCTTGGACCCCTTGTCGGAGCCCTCGTCACTGGTGGAGTTGCCGCAACCGGTAAGCGCGGTCCCCGTCAGCGCGAGCATGCCGGCGCCAGCCAGCTGCAAAAAGTGACGGCGCGACACGGCCGCCCTCGTCATATCCGTCATGTCCATCACCGCGCCTAGTGCAGAATCTTGGACAGGAACTCGCGGCAGCGCGGGTTCTCGGGGTTATCGAAGAAGTGCTCGGGCGTGCCCTCCTCCAGGATGCGGCCGTCCTCCATAAAGATGACGCGGTCGGCCACCTGGCGCGCAAAGCCCATCTCGTGCGTCACGCAGATCATGGTGATGTCCTCCTGCGCGAGCTCAATCATAACGTCCAGGACTTCCTGGACCATCTCGGGGTCGAGCGCCGAGGTCGGCTCGTCAAACAGGATGATGGGCTGCTTGGTGCACAGGGCACGGGCGATGGCGATGCGCTGCTGCTGACCGCCCGAGAGGTTCTGCGGATACTCGCCGGCCTTATGCGCCATGCCGACGCGCTTGAGCGCGGCGACGGCGATCTCGGTCGCCTCCTCCTTGCTCTTCTTTTGCAGCTTGATGGGCGCGAGCGTCAGGTTGCCCAGCACCGTCATGTTGGGATACAGGTTGAACTGCTGAAACACCATGGAGCTGTACTTGCGAGCCATCTCCAGGTGATTCTTTTTGGTGAGCGGCGTACCGTCGATGACGACCTCGCCCGACGTGGGCTCCTCCAGATAATCGACGCAACGGATGAGCGTCGATTTACCCGAGCCGGAAGGCCCGATCATTACGAGCTTCTCGCCGCGTTTGACGGTGAGGTTGATATCTTTGAGCACATGCAGGTCGCCAAAGTACTTGTTGAGATGCTTGATCTCGATCATGTCTGCCATGAATGTCCCTTCCCTGCGTTTACACGAGTTGAACTATTGTACGGAAAGAACCACGTTTCCGCAGCCCACACTACATTCCCGTAAAGAACCCGCAACCTTCCACCCACTCATTGGGGACAGACTTAAATGAGTACCTGCTCATTGGGCACTCATTTAAGCCTGTTCCCAATGAGTGCCCGCGGAGGACGCCCTTCCTCCAACCGCCCTTGTTGAGCATAAGTCAGCGAAAACCCGTACACGCGAGCAAGGTGACGTGAAATGAAAGGGCGCAGACCTTATGGTCGCGCCCTTGAAATTGAACGTCAGATTGCCGTGTGTACGGGTTTGCAGCGTCGAGCCGTTACGCGGTTTGGTAAAACCGCGTAACAAATTACGCAAGCTTTGCTCCGACGATCTTTGCCGCAGCCGGCTTATCGAAGTTGCCGCCGGTGGCCTTGCCGAGTGCACCCATAACCTGGCCCATCTGCTTCTTGGACGTGGCGCCCAGCTCGGCGATAACCTGCTCGATCAGAGCCTCGAGCTCCTCGCCCGAAACCTGCGCGGGCAGCAAGCTCTCCAGAATCTTAACCTGCTCGGTCAGGTTGTCGGTACGCTCCTGGTCGGTGCCGGCCTTGATGGACATCTCCAGCGTCTCGCTCGTCTGCTTAATCAAACGCTTGATCATGCTGTTGACGTCTTCCTCGGTCACATCGCGGCGCTCGTTGACCTCGATATTCTTCACCTCGGCCTTGACCTGGCGAATGATGGACAGGCGAACCTTGTCCTTGGCCTTCATGGCCGCAATCATTTCCTTCTGCAGCTCTTCGTTGGTCATCTGCAAATCCTCCTCAATAGTGCGGACGGCACTCACACGAGCGCCGCCCCATGATTACTCAGTCGTCGACGAATCGTCGGTCGAACTCTTGGTGACGCCCTTCAGGCTGACGTTGTACGGCACGTCCTTGGGCATGGGGTTAACGGTGATGTCGGCATCCTTCTTGTACTGCTCCAGCCACTCGCTGTACGCGGTGCTGGCCGCTTGCGTCTTCACCACATTGGAAACGTACTTCTTGATGGCCTTGGGCACCTGGTTGATGTCATCGACCTGATTATCGACATGGAAGTAGTCGGTGCACTTGATGATGTGGTAACCATAGGTCGACTCGACGACTTCGCTCACGTCGCCCTTGTTGAGCCCCTCGAGCGCCGTCTGGTAGCTGTCGACGAAAGTGGTGAGCTTATCCCAGCCCACATCGCCCTTCTTCTCCTTGGAACCGGTGTCCTCGGAGTACTGCTCAACGGCGTCCTCAAAGCTCAGCTCACCGGAGTTGATCTTGTCCAGGCACTCCTGTGCCTTGGCCTTGGCGGCAGCCTTGTCCTCGTCGGAAGCGTCGGAATCAACCTTGATCAGGATGTTCGACGAGCGGCGAGCATCGTTGTAGTTAGACAGGTTCTCGTTGATGTAATCGACGATCTCGCTGTCCTTGGGCTTGCTGGTGGGCGCCACGGCATCCTTGAGTTTCTGCTGCGCCAGGCTCTCCTTGAGCGAGTCCTTGTAGGTGTCCTCGGTATAGCCGTAGGTCTTGAGGGTCTTCTTAAAGGCCTTGGCACCGCCCGCGCTCTTGCACGCGTCCTTCCAAGCCTTCTCGACCTCCTCGTCCGACACCGTCACGCCGTTCTCCTTCTGTGCCTGTTGAAGCAGAATCTGCTGCGTGTAGGAGTCGATGAGTTGCTTGCGGTACTTCTTGGGCGTGAGGTCATTGTCGACCAGGTACTGCGCCCAGTCCTTGTCCTTGGTGTAGCCGTAGGACGTGCGCATGCTCATGATCTGCTTGGTCACGGTGTCCTCGGTGAGGTTGGTGCCGTTGATAGTTGCAGCAACACCGCCGGTCAGCTTGTAGCCCGAGGTGTCCTCGGCCTGCGACATAAGGCCGGAGCACGCCATCGCCGAGACGGAAAGCAGCATCGCCAGCACGCCGATGACCACCAGGACGATCTTGACGGTCTTAGACACGTACGTCTTGCGCTGCTTCTTGCGAGAGCTGGAGGCAGCGCGGGCCTGCTGCTCGGGCGTCGGCGCGGCCTCGGAGTTCTTTTTCTTATTTGCCATAGTTGGCCTTTCGCATAACGAATCGAACAAACGCCATTGTGTCACAACGCAGCCCCCGCGGCACGCTTGGTGCATTGGGGACAGGTTAATCTGCACCATTTTGGTGCAAAGGGGACAGCTCTGGCAGCCGGCAGTTAGGGACAGTCCCCAAGTGCCGACTCAGCCCCACCTTAGAAGTGGCGGCGGATGGCGTCGACCATGCCCTGGGGCGTGGTCTGGCCGAGCACGTCGGCTGCGGCATCGGCGCCCATAAAGATGTTCATGAGTGCCTGCAGGGCCTCGACCTGGCCGCCCGGCTCGGCGATGCCCAGATTGATGACGATCTGCGCCGGCACCGGAGCGCCCATGCCAGCCATAGCGTTAAATGTCACGGGCGCGGCGGGCTTCACCACCGCGATATAGGGCTTGGCCACAAACCCCGGATCGGTATGCGGAATGGCAATGTTTGCCGCCGGCATGGCAAGACCCGTGGGATAGGCATCCTCGCGCGTGCGAACGGCGTCGAGCCAACCGTCGGCAATGTAGCCACGTGGTGCAAGCTCGCCCTCGAGCCGCGCAAACACCTCATCCGGCGTCGCACACTCCCAATCAAAAAACACCAGCTCAGGCGTAAACAGCGCTTCGTTATTACCAGACATAAGCCGCCTCCTTCTTTTCATTCCCCGTCTTTAGGCCCAATACGGAATATACCTTTTGTATTTGGAACCCGCGTCCTCGTCCTCTTCCTTTATCAATGCCTCTTCCAGGCACTCTTTGATTAGACGAGACATCGCCACCGTGTTTTTCTTTTCATCGGAAAGTCCAAAACGCTCTCGCAGCGACTGATTGCTCATCGACTCACCTTGGGCATACAAAAGACAGGCATGCCAGTACACGGCGTTTTTTCGCTCACTTTTTTTCATTCGAGTATACGGACAGTCGCAATAGAGCGTCACGAGCGTTCCCAGCCCGCCCTCACTCTTGATAACCGGTGAAGGCATGCCGGCTTTTTCGAGCGAATCTACGATTAAATCCCAGCCTGTACCGCCTTCTTCGCAAAGATCCATTTGGCGCATGAGGGACGCTATCATCGAATTTCGCGTTTTCGGCTGGGCGTTGAGCACTCGTTCTGCCGGAATAAGCGTTGTCCCGGGATTAGAGAACTCAATGCGATTGTCGTAAATCGCAACAAGAGGCCCCGCCGTATTGTCAGCAATGTCTTGATGAATCACGGCGTTTGATAGTAACTCGCGAATCGCCCTTTGAGGATAAGCCGTCTGAATACGTCGAAATGCGCCATCCAGTGCCTCAACAGCCGGAATCATCGACATGACCAGCTGTTCAGCCTGTGGAAGCGCCAAAGCGTAGCCCTTGTCGATTTCAGTATCCCCGACAATGTCAAAACTGCCTTT
>CALLST010000302.1:0-4867 GCA_938011875.1 uncultured Collinsella sp.
CCGCCCCCGTCTGACACTTTCTGATACCGCCGCCCCAACCCACCACAAAGGGGACAGGCACCTTTGTGGCGGCTTGGGCCCGGTTTGTCTCGATCTGTAACAGGTAGACCGCCAAAACCGGGCTTGGCGTTACAGATTGTGATTGTTCGGTCTGTCCCTGCAGTTTGTCTCGATCTGTAACAGGTAGAGACGATTTAGCCCGCTAGATGTTACAGATCGAGACAGAAGATTCTAGTCGCAGGTGATGTCGAGGTTTTGCCGACGAGGCCTACGTAACCGCCTTCGCTCAGCAATTCATTTGACTGAATAGGAAAGAAAGGAAAAAATAGGAAAAAAAGGAAAGGAGACTTATGACTGAAACCATCTTCTCCCCCTCATTTGGAAATCGCCCGTCCTATCTGGTGGGTCGCGGGAACGTGATTTCGACATTCATCTCCGGTCTTGAGCAGGAGCCGGGCAATCGAGACCGAGCCATGCTCATGCTCGGCCAGCGAGGCAGCGGCAAGACGGTTCTTCTGTGGGAACTTGCCGACCGCGCACGCAAGCTCGGTTTTGTTGTCGCCACACCCACCGTAGCCTCCGAAGATATGCTTGAGCGCATTGTTGAAAAAATCCAAGAAGCAGGCGAGCCTTATGTCAGCAAGCGTCATCTCCCCAAACTTTCTGGCGGTAGCTTGAGCGTCTTCGGCTTCTCAGCCGGTCTCGAGTTCACACGCGATGTGCAGGAGACCAAGAGTTTCCAGTTCAAACTCACGCAGCTGGCGCGCAAGCTGACCGAGCAGGGGCACGGCATCCTCATCCTTATCGATGAGCTCCAAGCTAATTCACCTGAGATTAGACAGCTCGTCACCGCCTATCAAGAGCTGGTCGGTGAGGGACTCAACGTCGCGCTTGTTATGGCAGGTCTCCCGGGAGCCGTCTGTGCAACGCTCAATGACCGCGTGCTGACATTTCTCAACCGCGCTCGCAAGGTCACGCTCGAACCGCTTTCAGTCGGAGATGTCGATGCCTATTATCAGCGGGCTTTCGAAGAGCTCGACCTTGATATTCCAGGCGATCTTCGCCTCCGTGCCGCTCGCGCAACCCAAGGCTCGCCCTATATGCTGCAGCTCATCGGCTATAACATCGGCAATCGCTGCAAGACAGGTGAACACGTAACGCCAGAGCAAGTCGACGGAGCTATCGAAGCGTCAAAAGCCGATTTCGAAAACGATGTTTGTGAAACGACGCTCGCCGCGCTATCGGACCAAGACGTCGCGTTTCTCGACGCAATGACTGATGACGAAGACGCCGTTTCGCGCATTTCCGATGTAGCGAAACGTATGTCAGTCACACCCGGCTATGCGCAAAAGTATCGCCGGCGCCTCATCGACGCCGGCGTAATCGAACAGGCGCGCCGCGGTTACGTGCGTTTCGCCGTTCCATATATGGCTGACTATCTGCGCAGCCAACTCTAGGCAGCCACCGCAATGGGGACAGGCGCCTTTGTGGTGGTTTGGGCCCGTTTTGTCTCGATCTGTAACAGCTAGGCCGTCAAAACCGGGCCTGGTGTTACAGATCGAGATCTTTCGGGCAGCCCCTGCAGTTTGTCTAAATCTGTAACAGGTAGAGACGATTTGGCCCGCCAGATGTTACATATCGAGACAGAAGATTCTAGTCGCAGGCGATGTCGAGGTTCTTGCCAATGAGGCCTACGTAGCCGCCCTCGGCAGCCTTGGGGCTGTCAGCATGGCAGAGAACCCACTTGTCGGCCTTCCAATAGCAGTAGCTGTCACCGGCGGCAGGCATGTCGGTTGCGGCCTCGGGGCGCGGGCCGTTGGCGCCGGCGGGCAGCGCCACCATCACCTGGAAGCCCCCATCGTCGACCATGCACGGCGTGTAGTGAAGCGTGGTGTTGAAAACCTCAACAAGCGTGCCAGCCGGCACGCGGAACGCCTTGACGCACGCGGTGTCGAGCTTGCCGTCCTCGATCTCCCAACGATGCGCCACGAGCAGAATAAAGTCGCGCGCGCCCAGGTTGAACTCGCTCGCGCGGTGGTACTCCAGGCAGTTGAGACGCGTGTTGTGGCCGTTGCACCAGCCCAGCTGGAACGGACGGCCACCAAACATGAGAAAGCCAAGCTTGTCGGCATCCTTGACGTCCTCGAGCTCCGGCGCACTTGCTACGTACTTGCTGCCCTCGGGAATGGGCGTGGCAGAGAGCGCCTCGAGCACGGGCGACGTGAGCTCGGACGAAACGTTATCCCAAACGTTGCCATAGGATTTGAACTCGGGATCGGAAACAGAATAGATATGCATGTTCACTCCTGTTCGTAAATGTGACTATACGAACATTCTAGAACAAACATGAGCGATTTTGAACGCTCGTCCCGACCAATCAACAAAAAGGCGCCCCCGCATAAGCGAAGACGCCCAATGCGCGCGTTTTGGGCGATAAAGCTCTTACGCCTGCTGATAGTGCAGATGCTTCTCGTCGATATCGGCCAGGTCGCGGTCGAGGTAGCGGCGCGCAAGCCAGTTGGCCATGGGGAGGTTCTGGTCCAGGTAGTTACCGCATTCCCCGGGAGCGGCACCGGGGACATCGCCCTCGAAGCCGGCGACAAACTCAAACAGCTCGCGGACGAGCGGCAAGACCTTCTCGCTCGTCAGCTCGCCAAAGACAACCAGGTAAAAGCCCGTGCGGCAGCCCATGGGGCCAAAGTAGACAATGCGGCTCGACCACTCGGCATGGTTGCGAAGGAACGTCGCGCCCAGGTGCTCGATGGTGTGGCACTCGGCCGTGTTCATGACCGGCTCCTTGTTGGGCGTGGTCAGGCGCAGGTCAAAGGTGGTGACGGCGGCCCCGGTCGCCGGATCGCGGTCGATGCGGCTCACATACACGCCGGGCTCAAGCAACAGATGGTCAACGGAAAAGCTCGCAATGCGCTCCATGGCAGATCCTCTCGGTAGTCAATTTGGGACGGGCTCTTTTAGCTGGTTCGAATGGTCGCACCAATCATAACAGTCAAAAAAGCCCCGTCCCAAAAAGACAACTTAGCCAAGGACACGGGCCGTACGCGTCTTGAACTCGGACAGGAAGCGCGGAGCATCCACGGTCAGTGCCACAAGCGTGCTCTTGTCCGGATCGGACAGGCGGCGCTCATCGCAGATGGTGCGACCGCGGTACTCGCCCAGCAGATCAACACGCAGGTTGCAGCCGAGCGCACCTACGAGCGTGGGGTCGATCGCCACGGCAACGGCCAGCGGATCGTGCAGCGCACAACCACCCAGGTAGGGTGCGTTCATCTCGTACGAGCCAATGTAGTGCTCGACCATGCTCGCAAATGCGCAGCCCGCCATGGTGCCCGAGCCCGTCCAGCCGGCAATGTCGCGGCGTGTGAGCACCACGCGATGCGTCACGTCCAGACCCACCATGGTGAGCTTACGGCCCGAGCGCAGCACCGCGTCGGCTGCCTCGGGGTCGCTCGCCATGTTGGCCTCGGCGCCCGCGCTCACGTTACCGGGCACGGTAAGGGCGCCGCCCATCACGACCACGCGGCCGATGGACATCATCGCCGCCGCATCGCGCTCCAGGGCGAGCGCCAGGTTGGAGAGCGGGCCAGTCGCTACGTAGACCAGATCGGGACCATAGGTGCGCGCGGCATCGATCAGATAATCGACCGCGGCGTTGCCGTCGGCCGAGGTCGCCCCCACCGGCTCGTAGGGCGACGCGGGCACGCTCGCGCCGCCGATGCCGTTCTTGCCGTGAATGAGCGCGGTGGACGCCGGCGGCGTATAGGGCTCAGTCGCCTGCAGAGGACGGTCGGCACCCAGGTACACCGGAACCTCGGGGCGCCCCAGCAGATCGAGCACCGCCAGGCAGTTGTGCGCCGATTGCTCGACGCGCACGTTGCCAAAGCACGTGGTGATGCCCACGAGCTCCACCTCGGGGCTCGCGATGGCATAGGCCAGCGCCATCGCATCGTCCACACCCATATCCAGATCAAGGATCAGCTTCTTGATTGCCATTGTTCTACTCCGCTTCTCCGTCTTTATCGTTCGTTTAACCAAACCAATGTTCAACTTCGGCGCGCGTGGGAATCGATTGCTGAGCGCCCAGGCGCGACACCGTCACTGCCGAGGCGCGAGCACCCGCAGCCATGCACTCAAAGAGCGGCAAGCCCTCTAGGCGAGCCGCCGCCAACGCGCCGATAAACGTATCGCCCGCGGCCGTCGTATCGACCACCGCGCTCGAAAGCGCCGGCATGCGCAGCGGCTCACCGCCATCGCCGAGCGTAACCGAGCCGGCGCCGCCCAACGTGATGACCGCAGCCCCGGCGCCCTTGTCGAGCAGCGCATTGAGCGCGGCGACGCAACTCGCATCATCCGTGGGCAGAATGCCCGTCAGCACCTGGCACTCGGTCTCGTTGGGGCAGACCAGGTCGACCGCTGGCCACGCTCCTGCCGGCAGGTCGCAGGCGGGCGCCGGGTTAAAGATCGTATAGAACCCCAGCTCGTGAGCGCAAGCAAGCGCCCCGGCCGTCGCCGCAAGGTCACATTCGCCCTGGGCGATAAAGACGCCGCCAGCAGCCGGGGCAATCTCGCTGGCATCGCCGTCGAGCTCGTCGGCCACCAAGCGCCTCAGTGCGCGGGCAACGTCCTCGCCCGCAAGCGCATGGTTGGCGCCCGGCGACAGCACGATGCGGTTGTCGCTCTCACAGCGAATGATAGTCGCAGTACCGGTCTCCACGTCGTCGAGACGTGTCACGGACTCAACGCCCACGCCGGCATCTTGGAGCCCTGCCACAAGCGCATCGCCAAAGGTATCGCGCCCAACAGCGCCGATCATGCACGTGCGCGCACCCATGCGCGCAGCGGCAACGGCCTG
>CALLST010000303.1:0-1767 GCA_938011875.1 uncultured Collinsella sp.
ATTACGAGCTCCTGTGCGAATTGGAGAGAGCGCTCCCGCAAACTGCCTCTTGACAACTTATAGGAGCGTCGGTTTTATTGAGGCAAATATGTTGGGTGCTCGGCATTTCCAAAAAAGTCTACTCACTTAGCAAGCGGGCAGCCAAAAAAGAACCGCCGCGACGTCGTTTGACTCCGTTGCGACGGTTTTTCGAGCATTTTCGCGCTGTCGAGGACGCAGACGCTCCTCATTTCTAGCGCTTACCGAGCAAGAAGGCGCTACTCTCCGAAAGTAGTCAAAAAAGCCCCGTCCCAAATTAGCTACGGTAGATCGGCGGAACAAGGTTATTCGCCCGGGTTGATGTTCGCGTAGAACTCGGCCCCGTCGTCCAGGCGCAGGATGCCCACGCGGCCGAACTCGGAGCCGGTGGCGGCGGCGCAGTCGATGTCGATGCGATCGGGCACACCAGCAGTGTCCTCGCCGCCCAAGCGCACGATCTGCCCGCGTCCCGATTCCTCATCGAGCCCCGCCAGACCACCGACCTCGCAATAGCGCCCAAGCGATACCGTGGGCGTGTGGCCGCTCACCACGACCGGGCCCTTGCCCTCGGCAGAAAGCAGCCCGGTCGACGCATCCCAATAGCCATGACGAATCCACAGCAGGTCATCGGACGACTGCACCGCGAGCATCTGCTGCAGCAGCTCGCGATCGGCACCCACCGCTCCAACGCCATCGGCACAATCGACGCCATGCTCAAGCAAAAACGCGCGCGCCGCCTTCATCTCGATTCCAGCATGTACCAGCAGATACGGGCGCTCCTCGGTCTCGACCACTGCGTAGAGCGGCAGCGCGGCCATCCATCGCACGAGCTCCTCGTATGCCTCAAATTCCATGTCGTTGAGCTGCTCGCTCGTCGTCCAGCCACCGTTGATATCCCAGGTCTCGGCATCGAGCGGGTCCTGGCCAATGATGGCATCGAGCATGATCTGCTCGTGATTACCCTTGAGCACGTGGGCGTTGGGCAGCGAGCGCACGAGCTTAATAACGCCGACCGGATCGGGCCCGCGATCGATCATGTCGCCCAGCACGTACAGCGTGTCGTCGGACGTCAACGAGATCTTAGACAGGGCCTCGTCAAGCGCACGCACGTGCCCGTGAGCATCAGATGTCACATAGATCGCCATGGTACGCCTCTCCTTGCATTGCGGCCGAAGCCCGGCGCCGCAACTAAAACTTCAAGTTGAACTTAAACGTTACCCATTGTACTCCGTTGCAATAAAGCTGGAAAGGGTTTCCGAGCAGAGGCAAAGACGGCAGCCGTCTATGACGATATCGCGCACGCCCGCAATCCAACCCCATAAACCCACCATCTTTGGGTACAAATAACCGCAGGCAACTGACCGTGCCACGCCAACCAACCAGGAGCGGACACCATCCATGAACCAGATCCTTCTCTTTATCGGCCTCGTCATCATTCTGTGTCTGACCATCAAACCCGTCGGCAAAAAGCTCCCCTTCCCCACCCTGCTCATCTTTATCGCGCTCGGCATGCTGTTGGGCGTCAACGGCCCGGCGCATATCGACTTTAGCGACTACGCGCTTACCGAAACCGTCTGCAGCACGGCGCTGCTGTTCATCATGTTCTACGGCGGCTTTAACACCAACATCGACCGCGCCAAGCCCGTCGCCGCGCCCGCGGTACTGCTGAGCACGCTCGGCGTTATCGCCACCGCCGGCATCACGGGCGCCTTTGCGCATTTTGCACTAGGCTTCGACTGGATCGGCGGC
>CALLST010000304.1:0-2177 GCA_938011875.1 uncultured Collinsella sp.
GTACTGCCCCTTCCCGCTGTCCGTGGCTATTCCGGCCATGTTGATCCCGCATATGCTGGTTGCCGGCGTGATCGAGGGCGTGGCGACGGCCGCCATCTACGGTTTCATTAAGAAGACGGCGCCGAGTGTTATCGTCGGGCCCGAGGCCGTCGATGGACAGCTTGCTGCCGAGGGCGCTGCTGCCAAGAAGACCTCGCTGGTCCCCACGCTCATTTTGGTCGCCGTGCTCGTGGTGGCCACGCCGCTGGGCTTGCTTGCCACCGGTGACGCCTGGGGTGAGTGGGACGCCGAGGGCGCCGCGACCGCCGTTCAGGAGGCTGGCGACGACAGCCTGCAGGCTTCGGTCGGCCTCGATACCCCGACCTTTGCCGACGCGCTGCCCACGGGTGATTACCTGCAGGCTTATTCCGAGGAGCAGGGTCTTGGCTTTGCCGGTCAGGCTGCCATGTATATCCTGTCCGGCGTGATTGGCGTGGCGGTGCTCACCATCGCATTCCGTCTGATCTCGCTGACGGTCAAGGAAAGCGGTGCTCATGGCAATAGCCGAGCTGCCTAGCTGGCTTGCGACCGAGCAGCGTTACGAGCCCGCGGGGGCTCGGCATCGTGTGATGCAAAAGAATGTCCTGCACCTGGCGAGCCTGCTTGAGCGGGTTCGCCTGGGTGGAGGCGCGCACGAGGGCGGGTCGATGGTCGACCGCGCCCTTTCTTGCGTTTCGGCTCCGGTGCGCCTGGTGGGGATGTTCGTCTGCGTCCTGTGCGTGTGCCTGACGCAGAGTCCGCTGTACCTGATGCTGATGGCGGCAATCGCGTTGGTGCTGGTCGCGGTGCGCCCCGCACGCGGGCTGCGTGCGACCTTTGTACCGGCGCTCGGCGCCACGGGGCTTGCCGTGGTTCTGGCACTGCCTGCCCTGCTGCTGGGCGCGTCTGCCACGGGCGCCATGCTCAAGATCGCGCTCAAGACGTTTATTAATGTGTCGCTGGTGCTGGGTGTTTCGTGGACGCTCACCTGGAGCCGCATGTCGGCGGCGCTCAAAATGCTGCACCTGCCCGACGAGGTCATCTTTACGTTTGATATGGCACTCAAGCATATCGAGGTGCTGGGACGCACGGCGCACGATCTGTGCGAATCGGTCATGCTGCGCAGCGTCGGTTCCGCGCCCGCGGGTTTTTCGCGTACCGACTCGCTGGCGGGTATCATGGGCATGACGTTTATCAAGGCGATGGAATGCAGCCGCGCGATGGACGAGGCCATGCTGTGCCGCGGCTTCGCCGGCGTGTATCCGGCGCCTGCACGGAGCGGCTTTGGCTGGCGCGATGCGGTTTACGCGGCCGGCGTTGCGTTGCTCGCCGTGTTGTGCGCGGTGCTGTAGCGCGGACGGTCGAACCGTCGATGTGAGTAGGGAAGGGCGACGTTTTGGCAAACGATACGAATAACGCGATGGGTGCGAGCGGTGCTGCCGGCACCGAGGTCACGCCGATCATCGAGTTTCGCGACGTGCTGTTTTCCTATGCGGGTCATACGGTGATCGACGGCATTTCATTGCAGGTGAACCGTGGGGAGCTCGTTGCTCTGCTCGGTCCCAACGGCTGCGGCAAGACGACGATCATGCGCCTTATCAACGGCCTTGAACTTGTGGACGCGGGTGCGTATCTGTTTGACGGGCATGCGGTCGATGCGGCATATCTCAAGGATTCCGCGACGGCCCAGCGGTTCCATCAGCGCGTGGGCTTTGTGTTCCAGAATGCCGATGCGCAGCTCTTTTGCGCCACGGTGGGCGAGGAGGTCGCGTTTGGCCCGGCTCAAATGGGGCTGCCGGCAGACGAGCTCGAGCGCCGCGTCCGCGATGCCATGGAGCTGTTCCAGGTTGTCGATCTGGTCGATGCCTCGCCCTATCAGCTTTCGGGCGGGCAAAAGAAGCGCGTTGCGCTGGCTGCGGTGGTGTCGATGAACCCCGATATCCTAGTGCTCGATGAGCCCACCAACGGGCTCGATGAGGACTCGTGCGACATCGTAGTCAACTTTTTGCTGGCCTACGTTGCTGCCGGTAAGACGGTTTTGATGAGTACGCACCATCAAGATTTGGTGCGCCGCCTGGAGGCCCGTGCCATCTATATCGATCGATATCACCATGTGGTCGAGGCGCCCGTGCCGTCGTATGGAACCGAAAGCGGTGCTG
>CALLST010000305.1:0-1160 GCA_938011875.1 uncultured Collinsella sp.
CCTCGTCAAGCACCACAACGGCGTCGGACAAATCGAGTTCTCCGCGCGGGTCGGCATCCATCAGTTGCCAAGCAAAAACCATGCGAGTGGGAACCGCGCACTCCACCAACTCCGTCGACGCACCGCCATCCACCGCAGCGCCCTCAAAGGGCAGCACCTCAACGGCACGCGCAACGGGCGCAATCGCATCCGCCTCGGCCCGCATGCGCTCCAACACCGCCGCCGTCTGATCCAACACGCCGGCGCTGCGAATCAGGTACACCTCGCAGCCCGTGTCCACCTTACGCTTGCAATGCACGACGACGCGCTTCCCCGCTGCGGCATCCACCGGACAGGGCACCTGCGGCCAGCGCTTGGGCACATCGGGACGCGCGTCGGCACCCGGGTAAAATCGGATTTCGAGCGTATCGCCCGCCGCCACGGCGGCATCAAGCTCAACCGTCACCTCTTCGTGACCCACCGCCACCAAGTGGCCCACGCCCTGGTTAATCGCACGCTCAAAGCTCATCAGCTCGGCACCCGAACGCCCTCGCAGGTACGCATCGGTAAACCCACGGTTAAACGACCTTCCCAGCTCGCGCTCAAGCTCTTCCACGGCACCGGGGCCCCACGCGCCGTCGCACAGCATATCGAGTGCCCGGCGCCACACCCGCACCACGTTGAATACGTAATCGGGGTTCTTCATGCGCCCCTCGATCTTGAGCGACGCCACGCCGGCATCTACAAGCTCGGGCAGATGCGCAATACCCAGATAGTCGCGCGGGCACAGCAGGCGATCTCCCTCGACGGCGACAACGCTCTGCCCCGCCTCGTCCACTAGGTCGTACGCCAGACGGCACGGCTGCGTGCAGTCGCCGCGCATCGCCGAGCGCCCACGCCGCAGGGCCGAGAACTCGCACGCCCCCGAATAGCCGATGCAAATCGCACCGTGGCAGAATACCTCGATGGGCACGCCCGTGGCACATAGCGCCGCAATCTCGTCGACCGTCAGCTCGCGTGCCGTCGTCACGCGCTCGACCCCCAGCTCATCGGCGGCAAGCCGCACGGCACCCTCGCTATGAGCGCCCGCCTGCGTGGACAGGTGAATCTCGACCCCGGGAATCGCCGCGCGCAGCGCGCAGGCCAACCCGGCATCGGCGACAATCAGAGCACCGGCGCCC
>CALLST010000306.1:0-1542 GCA_938011875.1 uncultured Collinsella sp.
ACTCGAGACCTCGGGTTGTACGCCGACAAGCTCGACGTTTCCCAGCCGGAGCAGATAGACCCTCGTGCGCTGCTCGCCAGCGGCATGAAACTCATACGTTCGGTGCGGAGCCAAAGAGTGAAAATCGGCGCGTGTCTGAGCGGGCAGGAGAACGTCGACCGTGCGGGCATCGATGCCGGTAGCGTCATCCTCACGCGCCATGCGAGCGGTCTCGATTAAAGCATCGCCCAAGGCCTGCCCCTGCTGGTGCAGCATGCGGTATCCGTCCTCATGGGCATCGACCGTCTGCTTAACGCCGGCCGCATCGAACATGACGTTCATGGCGCGCTCCGCCGGACCTTGGTCGCCCGCGGCGCCTGGCAGCAACAGGGCAACGCCGCCCAGCTCGCGCTCGAGTGACATGGCGGCAAAACCAAAGAGGTCTCCGCTCGCCATGCGCCTCCCCTCGGAGTCGCGCGACCCGTCGAGCACGGAGGACTGAACGTCCGCCGTCGCGAGCACGGCAACATACTCGCCCCCGGCATCCCTTATGGCGAGTACGGGCATCGTGTGGTCGGCAAACCCCCTGGGATTCGAGCCCAACCACCAGCCGGCAGGCGTCTCAATGTCGCGATTAACGTTCACGGGGCATTCGCCCTCCACAGTGGCGAGCGTGGCAGAGTGAATGCCCGCAACAGCGCGCTCGACAGCCGTGCGGGCGGCAGCGACGAGCGCTGCGCGATAGCGCTCGTTGCAATTGCGGGTAGCATCGTCGGCAAGATGCCCGGAAGTGCGGACGTGAGGCATGGAAAACGTGTGGGTAGGAACCACCCAAGAATAAGCACCGCTGCAATTGGCGGCATCCTCAACAATCTCACGCAGATCGGCGAGTAGAGCCGGAGCGATCGAGGTGACCTCAAGCGAAAGGACGCAGGCGCGTCGCCCCGTCCCCTCGATGATAAGGGCACGGGCGAAGACCTCATGACGGAGTTCGTCGAAACCGTCGAACGGCAACACGTCCCCAAGATCGATGGCCACACGAGCGGCCCCAGCCCTCATCTCTCCTTCGCCCATGGCAGATACTCCCCTCTGATTGCCGCTCACTCGACACCGTACAGTTGCTGCGCCGTACCGCCAAGCACAAGGTCGCTGTCTGTATCGCTCAGATTTGCAGCGCGAACGCAGGCGACACCCTCGGTGAGCCACTCGCGTTTAACGGGATAGCTCGTGCCAAAAACAATATGGTCTGCACCCAGCCCGTCAACCGCGCAGGCGAGGAGTGTCTTGCCCCAAGGCTGGGCATGGGACATGTCGAAATAGATGTTGTTCTCGAGGTGCCTGGAAACGGTCTCGGTATCGACCTGAAAACGGCCAGAAGCATCAGGGCGCTTGGGACCATGAGGCAGCAGCATCTCCTTGAACGCAAAGTATGCGCCGCCGAGCATGGAGTGGACCATCTTGATATTGGGATAGCGCTCAAAGAAATCACCAAAGATCTCTCGGCCGATCGCCGTAGCTTGGTCGACGCAGCGGCCATAAGAGCGGCGAAGGTTGTCGTACGCG
>CALLST010000307.1:0-2601 GCA_938011875.1 uncultured Collinsella sp.
GCGGCATCTGCCTCAGCCGTTACGGCCTGGTGCGCGCGTTTAGCGTCGGCGATGGGGGCCTGTGCCTGCTCGACGGCCTGCTCGGCGGCGGCAAGTGAATGCTCAAGATCGGCGGTCACGCGCGGAATGTCTTCCTCGGCCTTGCGGAGGGCGTCGGCAGCGTCGGAGATTTGCATAGACAACTCGCTGGTGCGCACGGTGTAATTGGCGGGATTTGCCGAAGGGTTGCGCTGCAGCTCGGCATACTCGCGACGCAAGGTCTCGAGCTGCGCGCGCGTAGCATCGGCAGTTTGTCGTGCGGCGGCGATACCGGCATCGCGCTCGGCCTTCACTTTGTCGCGGATGCGCTTGGAATCCTCAAGGCGACGAACGAGGCGGTTGCCGGTATCGCGAGAGCTCGCCTCGCGGGCCTCCACGGCATCGAGCGCAGCCTTAAGGCAGAGCTCAGTCGCGTCATCCTCTGTCTTCATTTGTTCTAGCTGACCATTGAGCTCTGTCGCTTTGGCGGCGTGGGCATCACGGTCAATCTCGGCTGCCGCAGCGGTCTTTTGCGCTGTGGCGATCGCCTGACGCTGGTCGGCGACGATCTGGTCGTAGCGGCCTGCGATATCCTGGCGCGTCTCGAGTTCCTCGGCCTGATCGGCAATGCGCTGCTCAAGTTCGGCCAGGTGGGCGCGGGCATCGGCAAGTGCCTTTTTCGCGGCGTTCATCTCGCGCATGGCCGAGGCGCCCTGGGCGATAAAGGTGCCCACGGCGTTCGCAGTGTTCGAGACAGCGGTCCCCAGATCGCGGCTCGCGGCGGAGGAGTGCGGGGCGGTCGGGCGAGCGGTGTCGGCAGCGTCCGCATCGGCAGCCTGCGGCACGGCGATATTGCCGGTACCGCCCTCGATCACAGAAAAGCCTGCTGCGTGCGGGTCGACCGCATCGGCGCCAATCGTGGGATGCTCGAGCTGCAGAAACGAGGGCATGGTGCTGCCCTGGTCGGCAACCGGAGTCTCGCCGGGTACAAAGGTCGAGGCCGCCTCGGCGGCCTCCTCTTCCTCGGCGTCAACGTCAGCGTCGGCCACGGCGTCTTTCATCGCTTTGACGGCATCCATCATGGAGTCCATGACGGCGTCGAGCTCTTCTTCCGAAGACACCTCGATGGGGCCCGCTACTTGCGGAGCGCTCTCAGCCTTGGGCTCAGTATCGCTCGGGTCCGGCTGCTCTAGCTGCTCTTCTTTGTCTTGCTCTGCGGCGACATTAGCGTCTGCGGCCTCGCCTGCGGCGGCAGGAGCCTCCTCGACGGCGGCATCAATGCTGCCATCGCTGCTGGTAGAAGTATCGCAGTCGTCAATGGTGTCTGCGGAATCATCAATATGCTGTTGAGTCTGGGGGTCCAGCTCGTC
Organism: uncultured Collinsella sp.; assembly: GCA_938011875.1. Classification (GTDB taxonomy): domain Bacteria; phylum Actinomycetota; class Coriobacteriia; order Coriobacteriales; family Coriobacteriaceae; genus Collinsella. The sequence goes on from CALLST010000307.1 coordinate 1,389, forward strand.
TGTCATAGGCATGTGCTCCTCATCGTTGTTTGTCACCCTATGATAAAGTCTCGCGCCGACATCCCGCGCGCCGCAGCAAAGTTTCAAAACGTGTTCGATGGCTCGCGTCGATAGCAAAAACTCGGCCGCTCTACCCAATTTTTACTTGACAATCCCTTCGCCGAAAAACGTTATGCCGTTCGCCTATCGAGGCCTTTTCTTTTCACTTGAAGAAGCTAAAGTTGCATCTCAGCTTTTGGCGCGTTTATTTTGGATGCGCGCAGTCGGCGGGCGTGCCCGTCGCGATTTTGAAAGGACTTCGTATGGGACTTTTCACTGGTAAGACCGTGATCGTCACCGGCGGCGGCAAGGCCACGCTTAAGGACGGCTCTGCTGGCTCCATCGGCTACGGTATCGATATCGCTTTTGCCAAGGAGGGCGCGAACCTCGTTATCACCGGTCGCAACGTCGCCAAGCTCGAGGCTGCCAAAGAGTCTCTTGAGGCCGAGTACGGCGTCAAGGTTCTGCCTGTTCAGGCCGATGTCTCGGCTGGTCAGGACAACGAGGCCGTCGTGCAGAACGTTATCGACAAGGCGATTGAGGAGTTCGGTCGCATCGACGCCGTCGTCAACAACGCTCAGGCCAGCGCCTCGGGTGTGACCATCGCCGACCACACTATGGACCAGTTTAACCTTGCCATTTACTCTGGCCTGTATGCCACCTACCTGTACATGCAGAAGGCCTATCCGCACCTGAAGGAGACCAAGGGCTCCGTGGTCAACTTTGCTTCGGGCGCCGGCCTGTTTGGCAACTATGGCCAGTGCAGCTATGCTGCCGCCAAGGAGGGCATCCGCGGTCTGACCCGCGTCGCCGCCAACGAGTGGGGCAAGGACGGCATCAACGTCAACATTGTGTGCCCGCTTGCCTGGACTGCTGCGCTCGAGAACTTCCAGGATGCCTATCCCGAGGCGTTTAAGGCCAACGTCCACATGCCGCCGGCAGGCCACTACGGCGACGTCGAGAAGGAGATCGGCCGCGTGGTCGTTCAGCTTTGCGGCCCCGACTTTAAGTACATGAACGGCGAGACCGTTACCCTCGAGGGTGGCATGGGCCAGCGGCCTTAGGGGTTACGCGGTTTTACCAAACCGCGTAACCAGTCGACGCTGCAAACCCGCCAGAGCGGCAATCTGCCTTTCAACTTCGGCGGCATGACCAGAAGGTCAATGCCGCCTCG
>CALLST010000308.1:0-10026 GCA_938011875.1 uncultured Collinsella sp.
CCTCGTGTACTATCGTGAGGAGCGGATCAAGAAGTCCCTCGGGTGGCTGAGCCCGATGGAGTACCGCAGGAAGCTTGTGGAGTGGGTATGATGAATTGGACACCTAGTTAAGAGCGAAAGGTGTTCAAGATGACCCAAAGAAGAAAGCGATACGACAGGCAGTTCAAGGTCTCGGCGGCAAAGGTGGTCCTGTCCGGGGAAATGACGGTCAAAGGCCTATCGGAGGAACTCGGCATAAAGGATTCGACGCTGAGAAGATGGGCCCGCGAATACGAGGAGATGGGAGACGGCGCGTTCCCCGGAAACGGCTCCCCGAAGATCAACAAGGACTACGAGATCGTGAAGCTCAAGAAGAAGGTCGAGGAGCTCGAGCGCGAGAACGAGATACTAAAAAATTTCCGGGCCTTCTTGAGTCAAGACCATGCGTGAGGTTCGAGTTCCTCAAAGAGCATAGGGGCGAGATCGGCCCCATCAAGAAGGCATGCGGGCTGATGAAAGTCTCGAAATCCGGTTTCTACGAGTATCTCGGCCGGAAGAAGTCCGACGCCCAGATAGAGCGGGAGGCGATCGAAGGTTTCGTCGTCGAGGCCTTCGAGCGGCACAAGGGCCGTTACGGCTACCGGCGCATCAACCGCGAACTGCGAAAAAGCGGCATCGTCGTGAGCGAGAAGCGCGTGCTCCGCATCATGCAGAAGCTCGGGCTTGCCGGAAAGGGCGCGACCCGAAAACACCGCATCCAGAAGAAGGTCGAGCCGGGAGACCCTCGGTTGAACCTGGTAGAGCGCGCTTTCACCGTGGGCGAGCGCAACAGGCTTTGGGTGGGCGACATCACCTACATACCCACAAGAGAAGGGTGGCTCTATCTCGCAGCCGTGATAGACGCCTTCTCCCGCAAGGTCGTGGGCTGGTCAATGTCCGAGCGCATCACCGAGAAGGTCGCGATCGACGCGATGGAGCAGGCGGTCGGCAGGGAGGGTCCGCCAGATGACGGCAGCCTCGTCTTCCATGACGATCAGGGCGCGCAGTACACCTCCCGTTCATTCCAGCGGTGTCTGGACTCGCATGGCATAGTCCAGTCGGTATCAAGGCCCGGCACGCCGCTGGACAACGCGGTGGCCGAGTCGTTCTTCAAGACGCTGAAAAGGGAATTGGTGAAAGAGAGGAGCTATGGGACGAGGGACGAGGCCAAGCAGGACATCTTCAAGTACATAGAGCTCTATTACAATAGGGTGCGCATGCATTCCACCCTGGGCTACATGTCTCCAGTGGAATACGAGCGGCAATACGCTTGAGGATCCTTAAAAGAAAGTCCAGTTTATCCTTCCCACTCCACTTGGATACGCCTAGGCGCGGTCCAAGAAATCGTCCGCACCCCCAAACAGGAACTATTCCACCGCAACTGCCAAGGGTCCCGCTCCAAATTAGCTGCCCACACATGCAAAAGGAGGCCTCCGCGGCGATGCGGAGGCCTCCTTTTTGTGCACGGTGTACTTGTGAGTGTGCAAGTGGGGAAGTTGTTACTCCTCGACGATCTCGGTGATCGCGCCAGCGGGGCAAGCGTCCTGGCAAGCGCCACAGGCGACGCAGGAGTCCTCGTCGGCGACGGTAGCGACGTCCTGGAGCTCCAGAACGCCAGCGGGGCAGGAGTCGACGCAAACGCCACAAGCGATGCACTCGTCGGCATCAATTACGGGATGAGCCATGGTAGTTTCCTCTCTGTTGACCGACGCTACAGGCGATGTGCGTCGGTTTGATTCGGGCAAAAACATACCACGGGAGCGACCGTTTGCAATACCCTCTGACCGGCATCTTCATACCGTTCGCCGAGTATGCCGCGGCTTACTAAAAAACATGCAGGTGAGGCCGTTGAGCTGCGCAAATGTTAGCTATAGGTGACTTGAAATATAGGGCGATTGAGCGTGCTTGCGGAAAGGGCATCCCGTTATTTGGCCGAAAACCGGGTCGCAGTTTCCGGTTGGGCCCGCTAGAGGAAACTGCGACCCGGAATCCACGCTCAAACCGGGATGAGCTTTCCGCAAGACGGCCCCCAGGCACCCCCGGACGCAAACCTCAGCCATCTCTACATAGATCTCGATAGATTTGCCGAGAACTCAAACAGTGCGTCTACCTGCGCATTTAAGAACCTAAACTCTCAGCAATAAGAAATCTTATATGAATTGACTTAGATTTTGTATATTCCGGCCCATAAGGGGATACACTACATCCTGAAAGACAAGCCGAAGCGCCGCGCGACAGATCGTCGAGGCGGCGCGAACGCAAAAGAGAGAGGGAATTTCTAATGAGTAAGATTCTTGGTATCGACCTTGGTACTACTAACTCCGCTATGGCCGTCCTCGAGGGCGGTTCTCCGACCATTATCGTGAACGCCGAGGGCGACCGCACCACCCCGTCCGTCGTGGGCTTCCGTGCCGACGGCGACCGCGTCGTGGGTAAGGCCGCTAAGAACCAGGCTGTCACCAACCCCAAGAACACCGTGTTCTCCATCAAGCGCTTCATGGGCCGCAAGTACTCCGAGTGCACCTCCGAGATCAAGACCGTGCCGTATGAGGTCAAGGAGGGCCAGGGTGGCCGTGCCGTCGTCGACATCGAGGGCAAGGATTACACCGCCGAGCAGGTGAGCGCCATGACGCTCGCGAAGATGAAGGCCGACGCCGAGAAGTATCTGGGCGAGACCGTCACCGACGCCGTCATCACCGTCCCGGCCTACTTCAACGACGCCCAGCGTCAGGCCACCAAGGACGCCGGTAAGATCGCCGGCCTCAACGTCAAGCGTATCGTCAACGAGCCGACCGCTGCTGCCCTGGCCTATGGCCTGGACAAGCAGGGCACCGACCAGCGCATCCTGGTCTTCGACCTCGGTGGCGGCACCTTTGACGTCTCCATCCTCGACCTCGCCGACGGCGTGTTTGAGGTTCTGTCCACCTCGGGCGACAACCACCTGGGCGGCGACGACTGGGATCAGCGCGTCATCGACTGGATGGCCGATAAGTTCCAGCAGGAGAACGGTGTCGACCTGCGTCAGGACCCCATGGCCCTGCAGCGTCTGAAGGAGGCCGCCGAGAACGCCAAGAAGGAGCTCTCCGCCGCCCAGCAGACCACCATCAACCTGCCGTTCATTACCATGAACCAGTCCGGCCCGCTGCACCTCAACTACACGCTGACCCGCGCCGAGTTCGAGAAGATCACCCGCGACCTGCTCGAGCGCTGCAAGCAGCCTGTCACCAACGCCCTGCGCGACGCCAAGCTTAAGCTCTCCGATCTGACTGAGGTCATCCTCGTCGGTGGCTCCACCCGTATGCCCGCTGTCCAGGAGCTCGTCAAGACCATGACCGGCAAGCAGCCCAACATGTCCGTGAACCCCGACGAGGTCGTTGCCGACGGTGCTGCTGTCCAGGGCGGCGTGCTCACCGGCGACGTCGAGGGCATCCTGCTGCTCGACGTTACCCCGCTGTCGCTGGGCGTCGAGACCATGGGCGGCATCATGACCAAGATGATCGACCGCAACACCACGATCCCGACCTCCAAGACCGAGGTCTACTCCACCGCTGCCGACAACCAGACCAGCGTCGAGATCAACGTGCTCCAGGGCGAGCGCGAGCTTGCCCGCGACAACAAGTCGCTCGGTAAGTTCCAGCTGACCGGCATCCCGGCTGCCCGCCGCGGCGTGCCGCAGATCGAGGTCACCTTCGACATCGACGCCAACGGCATCGTCAAGGTCTCCGCTAAGGACAAGGGCACCGGCAAGGAGCAGCAGATCACCATCTCCGGCTCCACCGCTCTGTCCGACGACGAAGTCGATCGTATGGTCAAGGACGCCGAGGCTCATGCCGAGGAGGACAAGAAGCAGAAGGAAGAGGTCGAGGTCCGCAACCAGACCGACAGCCTGTGCTACTCCACCGAGCAGACCCTCAACGAGCTGGGCGACAAGGTTTCCGCCGACGTGAAGTCCAAGGCCGAGGCCGCTATCGCCGACGCCAAGAAGGCGCTCGAGGGCTCTGACGTCGAGGCCATCAAGGCCGCCGGCGAGTCCCTGCAGTCCGTGACCTACGAGCTGGCCCAGGTTGTCTACGCCGACGCTCAGCAGCAGACCGACGGTGCCGCCGGCGCCCAGCCTGCCGACGATGACGTCGTCGACGCCGACTACGAGGTTGTGGACGACGAGGACAAGTAATCATGTCCGCCCGTAAAGCTCGCACGGAGGCGGCTGCCGCTGGCGCCGCCCCCGTTGACTCTGAGGAGAAGGACGTGAAGATTCCCGTAGAGGCCGTCGACGATACCGAGGCCAACGAGGCCGAGGCCGCCGAGGCTGCCGAGAACCAGGTAGAGGATTCCAACAAGGAGGCGACGATGACCGAGGACGAGATGGTGGAAGCTGCTATCCGCGCCGGTGAGGAAGCCGCCGACAACGACTTTAAGCTCAAGTTCGAGCAGGCCCAAAAGGAGCTTGCCGACGTGCGCAATGAGCTCGATGCTGCGGCAGAGGCTCAGAAGGCCGCCGAGGACAAAGCAAAGGACGCTACCGAGCGCACCGCCCGTTTGCAGGCCGACTGGGAGAACTTCCGTCGCCGCACCGCAAACGAGCGCATCGCCGAGCGCGAGCGCGCGACCGAGAAGCTTGTCACCGCGCTGTTGCCGGTGATCGACGATATCGAGCGCGCGATCGACCATGCCCGCAGCCAAGAGCTTTCCGACGACTTTAAGCAGTTCGTCGATGGCGTTGACGCGGTACATGCCAAGCTGCTCGATGTGTTTGCGCACGAGGGCGTTGAGCCCATCGACCCCAAGGGCGAGGCGTTCGATCCGCTCGAGCACCAGGCTGTGGGTCGCGTCGAGGACGCATCGCAGTACGACGAGACCGTCAACGACGTGTACCAGAAGGGCTACCGCATGGCGGATCGCATCCTGCGTTCCGCGATGGTGACGGTGACCTACGGTGGCGAGAAGCGCCCCGCACCGGAGCCCGAAGCGGCGCCCGAGGATGCTGCGGCCGATACGGCCGAGAGCACCGAGGAGTAATTGAGAAGGGCCCCGGGGCAACACCCGGGGCCCTTTCTGGCCTAGTGCCATATGAAAGCATGGGCCGTCGTCTGCATGGGCGGCGGACGTAACAGGAGAGGAGCTACGATGGCTGCAGGCAAAACCTTCTATGACATCCTGGGCGTATCCAAGAGCGCCTCCGACAAAGAGATCAAGAGCGCGTTTCGCAAGCTCGCGCAAAAATATCACCCCGATGCCGGCGGCGACGAGGCCAAGTTCAAGGAGATTAGCGAGGCCTACGAGACGCTTTCGGACGAGAAGAAGCGCAAAGAGTACGACCAGATGCTCATGTTCGGCGGCATGCCGGGCGCGGGCGGCGCGTATAGCGGTGGCTACGGCGCCGGTGCCGGCGCGAGCGGCTGGGGCGATATCTTCGACAGCATCTTTAGCGGCAACGGCGCCTGGGGCAGCGATTGGGGCTCGGGCTTTGCCGGGGCTGCGGGCGCTGCCGGTGCCGGCGCGGGTCGCAGCCGTGCTCGCAAGGGCGGCGACCTGTCGCTGACCGTCGATGTTTCGGCCGAGGACGCGTTTCGCGGCGTGACGCACAAGGTCACCTATCGCATTCCCTCGACGGGCGAGCAGCAGACCATTACGGTCTCGGTGCCTGCGGGCGCGGTCGACGGCGGCAAGCTACGCTACAAGCGTCGCGGCGAGTATGGCGTTGCCGGCGGCGAGCGCGGCGACCTGGTCGTGACCACGCATGTGGAGGAGCACCCGCTGTTTAAGCGCAAGGGTGCCGATGTGACCATGGAGGTGCCGGTCTCGGTCTACGAGGCGGCGCTCGGCTGCACGGTGGATGTGCCCACGCCCGGCGGCGCGACGGTTCGTCTGAAGGTGCCCGCTGGCACCCAGACGGGCAAGAAGTTCCGCTTTAAGGAGATGGGTGCGCCCGACGTTAAGCACCGTGGCCGCACAGGCGCGCTGCTCGTCGAAATCAAGGTACAGGTCCCCACGAACCTGTCCGATGACGAGCGCGATGCCATGACCAAGCTGCGCGAGGCCGACACGCGCGATTATCGCGAGAAGGTTAACCGTTACAAGGCGACGTACTAGGGCGGTCGTGGCGCACACCCGCGCCCGCGGGCTTATGATGGACGATAACGAGACGGAAAGGGGTCAGGTAGCATGGCCGAGGACAATAGGAACAAACCGCTGTACATGATCAGCGTGGCGGCCGAGTTGACCGGCATGCATCCGCAGACTCTGCGCGTCTACGAGTCCAAGGGCCTGGTGAACCCCCAGCGCTCGGGCGGCAACACGCGTCTGTATTCGCGTGCCGATATCGAGCGCCTGGAGCTCATCAACCAGCTGACCGACGAGGGCATTAACCTTGCCGGTGTGGTGCGCATCCTTGATATGAAGGAGCGTGCCGAGGAGCGCGAGCGCGAGAATGAAAAGCTCCGTGCTCGCGTGCGCCAGCTCGAGGACGAGCTGCACGAGTACAAGATGCAGAAGAAGATCACCGCCCTGGCCCCGCGCGACGGCTCGGTCAACCCCGAACAGGTCATGCGCAAACTTTTGGGCGCAGGCGGGGATTTGTAGTTACGCGGTTTTACCAACCCGCGTAACGGGCCGACGCTGCGCGACGTCCAGAGCGACAATTTGTCATTCAAAAGGCAAGGCATGACCAGAAGGTCTATGCCTTGCCTTTTTCATGCCAACTTGTTCGCTCTGGACGTCGCTCGCTGTCCGTCCTCTACCTGCGGCGTTGCCTTGCTCGCTCTGGTGGGCTTTCGCTGTCCGCGCCAAAACATCGGCGTTGTTATGGGTAGTCATTGGGGACGTTCTTAAATGACTAGTCGAAAGGGACGCTCTTGCACCAAATCTGCCGGTCCTGCACCCGGCTCGTCCTTTACTTTACTGAGATAAAGTGAACGTGTAGATTCGTAACCCGCTCGCAACCGTTCTATGGCACGATATTGAACGAATGTATGCTATGCGCCCAAATCTTTTGGGCAGAGTGGGAGACAGTATGGTCAAGCTGTACGAGGACGGCATCTACCTGCGTAACGGCAGCGAGGTTGTGCCTGAGGCCGAGGCCGCCGAGCGCGGTATTACGCAGACACCCGAGGATGCCAAGCGCGGCACCATCGCGTATTCGATCCTCCAGGCACACAATACGTCCGGAGATCCCGAGGCGCTCAAGATTCGCTTCGATGCCATGGCGAGCCACGACATCACCTTTGTCGGCATCATCCAGACGGCGCGCGCCTCGGGCATGGAGCAGTTCCCGCTGCCTTACGTGCTCACCAACTGCCATAACTCGCTGTGTGCCGTGGGCGGCACCATCAACGAGGACGACCACGTCTTTGGCCTCTCGGCTGCCAAAAAGTACGGCGGCATCTTCGTCCCGCCGCATATCGCCGTCATCCACTCCTTTATGCGTGAGAACTTTGCCGGTTGCGGCAAGATGATTCTGGGCTCCGACTCGCACACCCGCTACGGCGCCCTGGGCACCATGGCCGTGGGCGAGGGCGGCGGCGAGCTGGCCAAGCAGCTGCTGCGCGACACCTACGACGTCGCCTATCCCGGCGTCGTCGCCATCTACCTCACGGGCGCCCCGCGCCCCGGCGTCGGCCCGCACGACGTGGCGCTCGCCATCATCCGCGCCGTCTTTGCCAAGGGCTACGTCAAGAACAAGGTAATGGAGTTCGTGGGCCCCGGCATCGCGAGCATGACGACCGACTACCGCAACGGCGTCGACGTCATGACCACCGAGACCACCTGCCTGTCGAGCATCTGGGCCACCGATGAGGACACGCGCGCGTTTTTGGCCATGCACGGTCGCGGCGACGACTACCGCGAGCTCAAGCCCGCCGATGTTGCCTACTATGACGGCTGCGTCGAGGTCGACCTGTCGAGCGTCAAGCCCATGATCGCGCTGCCGTTCCATCCTTCTAACGGCTTTGAGATTGACGAGCTCAACGAGAACCTCGAGGACATCCTGCATGAGGTCGAGCTCGAGGCCGCCAAGATCGGCGAGGGTAAGACGCACTTTAGCCTGCTCGACAAGATCGTCGACGGCAAGCTGCACGTGCAGCAGGGCGTTATCGCCGGCTGCTCGGGCGGCAACTACGACTCCGTGGTCCAGGCTGCCCGCGTGCTTAAGGGCGCCAACACCGGCTGCGGCGAGTTTTCGCTGTCGGTCTATCCCACGAGCCAGCCCGTGGCGCTCGAGCTTACACGTCGCGGCTACATCTACGACCTTATGGAGGCCGGCGCGATCGTGCGCACGGCATTCTGCGGCCCGTGCTTTGGTGCCGGCGACACGCCTGCCAACAACGGCCTGTCCATCCGCCACACCACGCGCAACTTCCCCAACCGCGAGGGTTCCAAGCCGGGTAATGGCCAGCTGAGCGCCGTGGCCCTGATGGACGCCCGCTCCATTGCGGCGACGGCTGCCAACGGCGGCATCCTGACGCCAGCGACCGACCTGCCCGAGGAGACTTGGGACGAGGCCTGCGAGTACACCTTTGACGACGCGCCGTACAAAAAGCGCGTGTACTGGGGCTTTGGCAAGGCGGAGCCTGCCGATGAACTGGTTGAGGGTCCCAACATTAAGCCGTGGCCCGCGATGGAGCCCCTCGGCGACGATATCCTGCTCAAGGTGTGCTCCAAGATCATGGACCCGGTCACCACGACCGACGAGCTCATTCCTTCGGGCGAGACGAGCTCCTTCCGCTCCAACCCGCTGGGCTTGGCTGAGTTTACGCTGAGCCGCCGCGACCCGGCCTACGTGGGCCGTTCCAAGGAGGTCGACGCCGTGGAGAAGCGCCGCGTGGCTGGCGAGTCCGCGGGCGACTTGGCCGCACTCGATGCCGAGCTTGCCGGCGTGTTTGAGGCACTGGCCGGCGCGGGCGTCGCGGCCGATGCCAAGGCGACCGAGTACGGCTCCATGATTTACGCCAAGAAGCCTGGCGACGGCAGCGCCCGCGAGCAGGCCGCGAGCTGCCAGCGCGTAATTGGCGGCCTGGCCAACATCGTCCACGAGTACGCCACCAAGCGCTATCGCTCCAACGTGATGAACTGGGGCATGGTGCCCTTCCAGATGGAGGCGGAGCCCAACTTTGAGGTGGGCGACTACGTCTTTGTGCCGGGTATCCGCGCCGCGCTCGATGGCGACCTGAAGGGCATCGTCGCCTACGTGGTGCGCGCCGATGGTGCGGTCGAGCAGATTGAGCTCTACATTGCCGATATGACGGCAGAGGAGCGTGCCATCGTCAAGGCTGGCTGCCTGATCAACTACAACAAGTTCAAGGCCGCTGCCGAGTAACGCACTTAATTGTCCGCCCGGGGCTTACCCTTTCCCGCCCGCTCACGCGCTTCGCGAGGGTCGCGTTCGGGAAAGGATAAGCCCCGGGCTACATTTCTGCGTTCTCGTTGGGTCTTGAGGGACGCTAATAAATAGACTTGCTTGATGCCGCCTCTGTTATCGGGGCGGCTTCTTTTTGTTGAAAACCACCACAAAGGGGGCAGGCACCTTTGTGGTGGTGGGGACGAGCTCGATGCTGTTGTGATCGTTGAGCGGCATGTTAATGGGCGGCTCTACAGAATTTCATCTGGGCTGGCGGGTTTGGTTGTTTTGGGGATGCCGAGTTTGGATGACGCGAAATCGTCAACATTGTCCTTAATTCCGTCTTTGGTGTAGACAGTGACCATATAGGTGCTGTGTCCGAATTCGCCTTGTCGCGTGTTGCCCAGGCATCCCAGTAGGCGGCCCCGTTTCGCCCTTTGATTTTTCCGACACGGCGGAGTTCTGTTCGCTTTAATTTCTGGTTGCTATAGATGGTTCGACCGGCCTCCTCGGTGAGCCCGCACTGTCCAAGCATCTTGTCGAGGACTTGGTTCATGTGGCGCTCATCGGTGATAGGTGCGAAGACGAAGCCGAGGGTGATGAAGTCGAGTGTCTGGTCGTCGATAAGAAAGTTTATAGTCTGATGTACAAGGCAGAAATAGCGGGAGCATACG